>JAJRWW010000625.1 GCA_024276595.1 Myxococcota bacterium | reverse complement strand
TAGTACTTCATGATGTGCCACAGGATCGGCCTTGAGCCGATCTTCACCATGGGCTTTGGGCGAAAGATGGTCTCCTCCCGGAGCCGGGTGCCTTGCCCACCGCAAAGAATCACCGTCTGCATCTGCTGCCAACCTCCGGTCGCTCAAGGGGTTGTTTTCTCACGACACCATGCACCATCGGCAGGGCCGAATCAACCGCCCCGACCACACCTCGGGTCGGCGGGCCGGTTTGCCTTTCCATTGGGGCGGTGATACATCACGGTGGCTGCTTGCGCTCCCTCGGTTGCCGGGGCGGGCCGGCCCGGCGAGCCACCGGGGCGGGCCGGCCCGGCCGAAGCGCCGGTGCGGGCGGGTCAGCGCCTGCAGCAGCGGGACTCCCCCATGCCACACCTGCTTCTCGCACTCTCCGTCGTCGCCCTTCTGCTGGGCCCGGCCGTGGCCAGGCTGGCTAGCCGACGCCGTTCGGTCATGGACTTTTTGGACGGCTTCGTGCTGGTTGCCATCTGCGGCCTGCTCCTGTTCACGGTGCTGCCCGAGTCCATCAGCTCCCTGGGCTGGCGCGCCCTGGCCGCCGCGCTCGCGGGGGTGATCTTTCCCCTGGTCTTCGAGCGCTCCGGAGACCAGGGGCCGCACGGTCACCGCGCGCTGCTTCCAATTCTCGTCCCTGCGGTGTTGGGTCTGGTGGCGCACGCCACCCTGGACGGCGCGGCGCTCTCCCAGGCGGGGACGCCCCTGCACGTGCACGATCACGGCTCCAGCGGCGGCGCCACCGCCCTTGCCCTGGCGGTGGTGCTCCACAGGGTGCCCGTGTCCATCGTGCTGTGGTCCGTCACCCGGCGCTCCTTTGGCGTCGTCGCCGCCGCGGCGGTGCTGCTGGGCCTAGCCATCTTCACATGTCTCGGCTTTGTCGCGGCGCGTCCCTTGCTGGGCAGCTCCCTCCCGCTGCTCCAGGCTTTCATGGCCGGAGCCCTGCTGCACGTGGTCATTCACCGCCCCGAGCCAACGGCCGAGGGCCCTGCCGGGCCGGTGGCGCTCGAGGCACCTGCGGGGGCATCCAGCGGCGATCCGCTCCGGGGCTCCGAGGGCCGGGGCTCCGAGAAGGCGCAGAGGCCCCATGTGCATGGGCGAACCTGGCCCTGGGCAGAGCTGGCTGGCGGCCTCGCCGCCGGGCTGGCTCTTTGGCTTTTTCCCCACGGGCACTCTCTTGTGGACTGGGGCGCCTTCGGGGAGCGGATGGTGGGGGTGGCCCTGGAGGGAGCTCCGGTGCTGCTGGTGGGCTACCTCCTGGCCGGCCTGCTGGTGGCCGCCTTGCCCAGGCGCCAGGCCTCCTGGCTCGGGCGCGGCGCCTCACTCACCCAGGCTCTGCGCGGGCTGGCAGCGGGGGCGCCCTTGCCCCTGTGCTCCTGCGGCATCGCCCCTGTGTACCGCGGCCTCGTCCGCGCCGGAGTTCCCGCCACCGCGGCCCTGGCCCTGCTTGTGGCAACGCCTGAGATTGGCGTCGAGTCGGTGCTGCTGACGCTCATGCTGCTGGGAGCGCCCCTCACCGTCGCGCGCCTGGTGGCCGCGGCCGCGCTGGCTCTGCTGGTGGGGTGGCTGGTGGGGAGGATCGCGAGCGCCGCCGGCAGCGGCCACGCACAGCTCGACAGCTCTGGCCCCATGTCGTCCGAGCATCGCCCCCTCCTGGCGCAGCGGCTACGGCGGGCGATCCCCTTCGGTTTCCAGGACGTGGTTCACGACACGGCCCCCTGGCTGCTGCTCGGGCTGGTGGCAGCAGCAGCCTCGCCCTGGCTGGCCGGGTCGAACCCCCTCGCCAGCCTGCCAGCCGGCCTGGACGTGCTGGGCTTCGCTCTCTTGGGTGTCGCCATATACGTCTGCGCCTCCGCTGCCACCCCCATGGCGGCCCTCATGATCCTGATGGGGGTCAGCCCAGGGGCTGCGCTCGCCTTCCTGCTGGCAGGACCGGCCACCAACGTGAACACCTTCCGGGTCCTGGCAGAGCTCCACTCTCGCCGGGTGGCCATGCTGGTGGCTGTGTCGGTGCTGGCTGGCTCGGTGGGGCTGGGGCTGGCGCTCGACCTGGCCTTTCCGGGGCCCCTGGCAGCGGGGATGACCTCCCCTGCCGTCTCCGGGGGAGGCACCGGGGTAGGTGGCCACCCGATACACCAGTGGGTCAGCCTGGGGCTCCTGTCGGTGGCGTTCCTCCACTCCCTGCTGAAGGCGGGGCCTCGCCAGATTGTAGCCGTGGTGCTCCACCTGGGGCGCCCCGCTCACGAGCACCACAGCCACGAGCCCCACCGCGGGCACGCACACTACTGCTGCGACCCCGAAGCCGAAGACGACCGTTGACCCCCCACAAGTGATCTGCCAGGAGGCCCTCGGGCTCGATGACACCGGCGCCCTAGCCCCCCTGAACCTCCCAGACCTTGCCGATGGAGCGCAGGCGGCGCCGGCCGCCAGTGGCCACCGTGCCCCGGATCATGGAGTGGGTTGGCTCATCGACCAGGATCGAGCCCCGGGCCTCGGCCTCCTTGGCCAGGGTGGCAGCGTTCTCCAGGGGAGGGCCCAGCACAGTGGCGTCGGTGGGATCGCCCCGCACCAGGCCCACCAGGGCCTGCCCACAGGAGACGCCAGCGCAGGTGTCCAGATCACCGGAGCCCATGCGACACATGCGGGCGCGCAGCATTGTTGCGGCCTTGACGGCCTTGTGGGCGGCCCTGGCGTCACCCCTGGGGTAGCCGAACACCGCGAAGATCCTTTCTCCCACGGTGGCGTCCACCCGGCCACCCATACCGTTTACGATCTCACTGGCGCCGGTCAAAAAGCTCTCCAGCAGGCTCGCGATCTCCTCGGGGGCCCGCTCCTCGGGATCGAGGCCCCGCAAGGCGACACAGAGCACCGTGATCTCTCGGCGGGCCAGGGTCGAGCCCTCCCCCTCCGCAGGCGCCAGGGAGGCCAGCAGGCGCTTCAGGCGACTGGCAACCTCCACCATCCAGGGGCGGCTCGCCTTCTTCTTGTGCAGGGTGTCGGCCACCAGGAGCACCAGGCCGTCGGGCAGCCCGGGACGCCGCATGGACATGGGGTCTGGCGCCTCGGTCACGTGTGCCTGGAGGATCTTGCGAGGGTCGGCGTCGTCAAAGGGCACGTCTCCGGTGAAGATCTCGTACAGCATCACACCGAAGGAGTACACGTCCGAGGCCGGGTCTAGCGCCTTGCCCATTGCCTGCTCGGGGCTCATGTAGCATGGCGTGCCCAGGACCATCTCGGACTCCTCGTGCTCGGCGCCGTCTCGCTGGGCCAGCCCAAAGTCGATGAGCTTGGGCGTGCCGTCACGGGTCAGCATGAGGTTCTCGCTCTTGACGTCCAGGTGCACCATCTGGTTTCGGTGCACGTGGTGCAGCCCCTGGGCGGCCGCCACCGCGATCTCCAGGCCCAGCCGCAGGGGCATTCCCTCCTCGGGGATCACGTCGATGAGCGCCTCCCCGTCCACGTACTCCATGACCAGACACGGCGCGCTCTCGGAGTCCAGGAACTCGAAGGCCTGGACGACGTGCGGGTGGGGTGGCAGGGCTGCGATGGCCTTGCCCTCCTCGACGAACTTGGCTCGCAGGTGGGGCTGCTGGCAGATGGCCGGCTTCATCACCTTGAGGGTGACAAAGCGGTCCAGGTCGGGGTCCCGGGCCAGGTAGGTGAAGGCCATGCCCCCCTCGCCCAGCAGGCGCTCGATGCGGAAGCGGTCCACGAGCAGCGGATGATCCGGCTCCTTCAGGGAGCGGCTCCGGCGCTGGTCCACCAGCCGCGACCAGGCGCGAAGCAGCGCCGAGAGCAGCTCCCCAAGGCTGCCAGAGAGGCCTCGCTCCACCAGGTCGGCGAAGGCCCCCAGGCCCTTGGCCGCGTCCCCGAGGGCCGCGGCCCTCGAGAGGCGATCATCCACTCCAGCGCCTGCGCCGCGGCGTACGGCGTCTCCCACGTCCTCGGCCGCAACCACTGCGCTGGCCTCGAAAGATGCGCTGGCAAGAGCCGCCTGGCTCACCGCCTGCTCCGCCTGCCGCGAGAGGCCGCCATCGCCACCGTCGGTGGCACGCATGGCCATGATCCGGGCCCGCTCTGCCCCCTCTCCCGCGATGCGGTGAAGGGCGGCGATGTCCTGGGCCAGCGCCACCAGCAGCGTCTGGGGAGAATCCTCCAGGGAGCGCCTGACCGGGGTCATGAAGGAGATGAGCCGATCGTGCCCCGTGGCGGTTCGCACGTGCCGCCCCAGCTCCACCACAGCCTCCCGCAGCCGGCCAGAGATAAAAGATGTGCTCTCCAGCAGCTCGGAGAGCAGCTCGTCCACCGTCCGCAAGAGCCCTTCCACGCGATCCTCCGCAGGGGTATCCCTGGGGGGAGCCTGCTGGACGATGGCGGCCAGGCGGACGAGCAGCCCACGCGACCGGGGGTGGGTCATGAGCGCCGACAGGCCCGCCATGGCGCTGGCAGATGGGGCCAGCAGCAAGAGCGAAAGCAGGGCGTCCCCACCCCCTGGCAGCGAGGGCCCCAGAAGCGCGTCCAGCCCCTGGGCCACCCCCGTGGCGCCGATCCCTTCGGGGGAGGGCTCTTGCGCCCAGGCCTGCAAGAACTCCGGGAAGCCCACGAGCTGGCAGAAGCCCACCATCCTCGGGTTGGCTGGGCGTCCCACCGGGTGGTCCGGGACGGCGGAGGCAGCCACGAGGCCCAGCCCGAGGCAGTGGGCTCGCCAGGCCGCCGGGCGATCCATGTCTCCGGCGTGGCGGTGTAGCAGCGCACGCAGCTCGGCCCTGAGGCGCCTGAGGCGGCGCTCGTAGCGGTCCACCTGGTGGCGCTCGTCCCAGGCGGCCGTGGCCACCACCGCTGTGAGGAGATCCTCGCGAAAGAGGAGCGCCGTCAGGTCCTCCAGGCCGTGCATCCGGCTGCCCAGCGACACGGTCTCCTCGGAGAAGAGCGGGGCGTCGGCCTCCTCCAGGCGCTCGCCAATGGCGTCGATCAACGAGGCGGCCTCTGCCAGGACCTTGCCCGGGGCGTCCCCCCGGAGAGTCGTGCGAGCCAGGCACCAGGCCCGCAGCGAGAGGCTAGTGTCCGGCTTGCCCCCCTTGAGCAGCAGCAGCGACTCCCGACCCTCGAGGGTGCGCGCCCACTGGAGCGCTGTCATCCCATGCGGAGCGCCGAAGGCAAGATCCATGCGGCGGTGCAGCTCCGGGTCCACGGGTGGAGGATCCTCGGCGAGCTGCTGGCGAGCTAGCTGCTGGCCGAGGGTGGCCAGGGGCCCGTCGGCGCCCTGGCAGAGGATGGCATCCGCAGCGCTCGCCGCCAGCTCCGGGTGGTGCCGAGCGAGGTCCCCACAGGCGTGCGCCAGGGCGTCGCACAGGTCCACGGCGCCAGGCTCGCCGGCCATGTCGCACAGCTCGTCCACCAGGGCCGCGCCCCACTCCCGGTCCACCTCGGTGAAGGCGCCCACACCGGCGGCCAGCCGCTCCAGGTGGGCGTCAGGATCCTGGCTCGAGGTGGATGGCTCCCACAGGTCGCCCAGGTCGGCGAAGAGAGCAAAGCGCGCCAGGGCGCGCGCCACTGCGCTCCACACCAGGGGCTCCGGGTCGCTGAGCAGCGTCCGGCAGATCTCCACCGCCTGGGCGAGCCGATCCTCTGCCCGCAGGTCGGCGCAGCGACCCAGACGCAGCAGCAAGCGCGCGGCCCGCAGGCGGTGACGCAGCGGCCCAGCCACCCCATCCTCCACCAGGGTCTTCCACCGCACATCCTCCTGCACCAGCCACAGACCCAGGGCAGCCCCAGCCCCCTCCCCCAGGGGACCGCAGGCCATGTGGAGGTCCAGCCGGAGAAAGAAGCGGCGGTCCTCCGTGCGCGGGCCGACCGTGGCCAGGAGGCTGCAAAGAGCGATCTGCGCGGTCTGGCGCTCCGCGGTGAGGAAGATCCTTCGGAGCTGCGCCAGCACGCCTGCGCTGTCTGGGAGGTCCCTGTGCTCGGCCAGCATCCCCAGCAGGCGCGCCAGAGCGCGCAGGTTCGCCGGCGCCGCCTGTCGGGCCCACCCCACCCACACGGGAGCAAGGGCCACCAGCTCATGGGCCGGCAGGTCCACCAGGCGGTGATCCGAGCGCAGCGCCGCCGAGAGCACCGAGGGGAGGAGCTCCCGCTGCGCGGCGATGAAGTCGCCCACCAGCGCCGCGTTGGCGTCCACGTCCTCCGCGGAGTCGCTCCCACCCAGGATCTCCCGCAGGGACTCGGGTGATATCTCGTCTCCAGCGACCGCCCGGTGGATCGCCGCCTGCAATGTGGCAGACTGGGCCGCGTTCAGGGAGTCCGACAGGCGCGCCACGTCATCGGCCAGACCTGCCAGGCTCTTGAGGCTGTAGTTGCTGGTCAATGCGGCTCCTTTCCGCGGCAGGGAGACCCCGAGATCCCCTGCTCCCTGGCAAAAGCCCACAGCCATTATAGACAAGCAGATACCTCTCCTGGGAGCAAGGCGGAAAGCTCGACCGCTCGACCCTGCTGACCTGCACAGCCATGCCCCGGCCCACGCGGTTTTTCTGGTGCACATATTGGGCCTGTGATAGAAAACTACACCAGCCACCGGGTCTTTCTCGGCTGGTGAGCTCCGGCTGGTCACGGTGGCCGAGGAGCGCGACGGGAACAGAAGATGGCGGAAGAGATAATCGATCTGACCTCTGGTTTGTACAGGTTCCTCGTGGCCGGGGAGGCCACGGTCATGGCCGGGAGGCGCGCCGCACAGGGGGCCAGGGAGCGCTTCCTGGAGCACGCCCGTCACCTGTCGGAGCGTTTTCGAGAGGCCAGGCGAGACGCAGGGGAGCGCCTCTCATTCCGCCTGGAGGAGATCGCCACGAGCCTGGGACGGCTGGCGGTGGAGCTGGACGCCAGGTGCACTCGAGCCGGCTCTGCCGCCGAGACCTGGACCTCCCTCGGCCAGCAGTACGAGGCCCTGCTACACCACCTTCGCAGGCGGCGGCTGGCGGTCCCAAGGGGCACTGAGCTGGACCACATCAAGCCCAGAAACTACGCGCGCAACATCTTCCACGTCTCCATGGGCCTTGGGGCCATATTGATCTACGAGCTCTTTTTCAGCCGCGCCCAGATGATCCTGCTGGGTGCCTCTCTGCTGGGTCTGTTCGTGGTCATGGACATCCTGCGCCGGACCTCCGGTCGCTGGAACGACCGCCTGGTAAAGAGCGTATTCGGCGCCATCTCCCGTCCAGGCGAGGCCTTCCGAGTCCCATCTGCCACCTGGTACACCGCAGCTCTTTTGCTGGGCGCCGTCTTCTTTTCCCAGCACGGGGTGGAGCTGGGCGCGCTGGTGCTGGCCCTGGGAGATCCCGTCGCCTCCCTTGCGGGGAAGCGCTGGGGCAGGATCAAGCTCATTGGGCAAAAGAGCTGGGCCGGGAGCGGCGCCTTTGTGGCGGTGTCTTTCCTGGCGTCCGCGACATTTCTTTTTGTGATGATTCCCGGAGTGGGCCTGGCCCGGGCGAGCGCCGTGGGCATGGCCCTGGCCGTGGTGGGTGGGCTGACCGAGCTGCTCTCCCGCCGGGTGGACGACAACCTCTCCATTCCTCTGGCAGTGGGCCTGGTGGCCACGCTGCTTGTGGCCTAGACAAGGGCGC
>JAJRWW010000624.1 GCA_024276595.1 Myxococcota bacterium | reverse complement strand
GCCGGGAAGGTGCTGCTCCTGTACTTCGCATCCTTCTCGTGAGGCTTCTGCCAATCGCAGTTTGCGATTCTCAATGAGCTCTTGCAGCAGTGGCGCGACGATGGCTTCAGTGCCAACGACGTGGAGCTGTGGGCCGTTGGCTACCACTCGACAGTTGGCCAGGCATCGATCTTCGCCGACGGAAACCCGGCGCCCTGCCTCGCCGATGGCGCAGAGGCGGAAGGCAGCGCCTTCGATGCCTACGGGGCCGAGATCGACGACCTGTTCATTCTGGATCGCCAGGGGCAGGTACGCTTCGCCCTGTCCGTGGCGGTAAGGGACCTGGAGAAGCCCAGCAACCGAGACGCGGTGGACGCCTGGGTCCGCGAGCTGCTCTGATCTCCTGGCCGCCTCCCTGCGGCGAGGACAGCTCCAGGGCGCCACTCAAGGACGGGGGCTCGGCCGGGGGGGCTCGGCTGGTCCACACTGCCACCGTTGGCCAGGCCAACGATCCCGTCTTGCAAGCGTCACGCGCTCGCAGGATCAGGTGCTTCACCCGCCGGTGCGGCAGGTGGCCGCCAGCTCCCTGGAGAAGTGGCGTCGGTCCGAGTCGTGGTGGCAGCGCTTGTACTTCTCACCAGATCCGCACCAGCACGGCTCGTTTCTGCCCATCTTGCGAGCCCGGTCCGGGGGTGGCTCCGACATACCCAGCAGCTTGCGAAAAAACCCCATGGGCGAATGTCCTCCGGGATCAGGCGGCCTTGGTGGTCAGCAGGGCCTGGATCTCTTCCACCTGCGCATGGAACTTCTCAATGTCCTGGTCCAGGCGCTTGAGCTCTGCCACCTTGATGTGCATGGACGTCTGCTTTCCCAAAAAAGACCGCTCATCTGTGGCATCCTGCAAGAGCGCCCTGGCTCGCTCCAGCGCCGCCTTCAGCTCCTCGTGGCTCATCGATTCGAAGTTGGGCATCTGGTCTCTCCTTGTGTACGGGCTTCCCCTGGACTTCAATTCACGATCCGTGCCGAAACCCCTGGGACGGCTTTCCATGCTCTTTTCTCTCGATCACATGGGAAACACCGGCCCTGGGGCGTTGCATGAACGGGCTGCTGCATCACATGCAACACGCCTGGCGGCGCGCCGGAGCATCTGCCTCCACGGCCATGGGGCCTTGCGGTTTTGTTCGCCATTGCCTCGGAGTCGTGATAAAAACCAAAAGGTTGGGCCTGGCTCCATGACGCCTGGTGTCTCTGTACGTCAGGCGGATTTGGGTCCACAGGCGGGGTGTGCGAATCCACATGGCGCAAGCTGACGAACGTCAAGGCCGCATGTTCGGTCGCTACCAGCTCCTCCTGGAGATGGCCAGGGGCGGCATGGCCGCGCTCTACCTCGCCAGGCTGCGAGGGCCCGAGCAGTTCGAAAAGCTCCTGGTGGTCAAGCTCATCCACGAGCACCTCGCCACCGAGGAGGAGTTCATCCAAATGTTTCTGGATGAGGCCCGCATAACGGCCATGATCCAGCATCCAAACGTGGCCGCCGTGCAGGAGATGGGCAAGGAGGGGGAAACCTACTACCTGGCCATGGAGTATATTCACGGCCAGAACATGCGCGACGTGCTGCGCTCTGCCATCCGCAACAAGACCGCCTGGCACTGGAGCCACGCCGTCCACGTGCTGTCCGAGGCTGCTGCTGGCCTCCACGCGGCCCACGAGCTGGTGGGCCCCGACGGCAAACCAATGGGCGTGGTTCATCGCGATGTCTCGCCCCAAAATATCCTGTTGAGCTATGGCGGCGATGTGAAGGTCATAGACTTTGGCATCGCCTACGCCGCCGAGCGGCTCACGCAGACACGCACCGGCACCGTCAAGGGCAAGGCCGCGTACATGTCCCCAGAGCACGTGTGTGGGGAGCCCCTGGACTGCCGCTCGGACATCTTCTCCCTCGGCGTCGTGCTGTACGAGGCGGTCACCCTCCGCCGCCTGTTCCGGGCGGAGAACGAGGCCGCCACCCTCCTCAAGGTGCGCGACTGCGTGATCCCACCTCCAAGGCTGGTCTGCCCGGAGCTGCCCGTGGAGCTGGAGCAGATCATCCTCAAGGCACTGGCGCCAGCGCGGGAGGACCGCTTCGCCAGCGCCGGGGACCTCTCAGACGCTCTCCAGGAGCTCCTGGTGAGGTCGGGACATCGCATCAACCGCAGGTCCCTCGGCGAGATCATGGACCGGCTTTTCCACGACCGCAGGGTCATCAGGGAGCAGCAGATCAAGCTGGCCCAGGAGGAGGATCGCAGCTACCCGGCGCCCGCCCTGGGGGTCGGCTCCGGGACCCACGCCAGCTCCACCCTTGCGCAGGTGAGCGAGCTGCAGCACAAGACCTTTCGGCCTTCCACTCCCACCATCGTGGGTGGAGTGCTGGTGCTGCTCGCGGTCGCCGCCATGCTCTTCTTCCTCCTGGGCCGAGGTCGTTACCGCAAGCCCACCTCCAGCGCCCAGAGAGCCTCTGCTGGGATGCACCGCGCCGGTGGCAATGAAAACAAGCCTGGCCGACCGACGCACAGGACCCCACCGCGACCACCCGTGCTGACCACCCCCATGGGGTCTTTGGGCCCATCGCGCTTCGTCCCTGTCACCATCGAGATTCGGATCAAGCCGTCCTACGCCAAGCCCACCGTGAAGTTCCGCGGAAAGCTCTTCCACTGGCGGGTGTTCAAGGGGAACGTGTTCAGGATGATCGTGCCCAGGACCAACAAGGAGGAGAGCGTGCAGATCAGGGCCAAGGGCTTCAACCCGGAGGACGTGTTCATAACCGCGACCCAGGATGTCTCGGAGACGGTGACCCTCCTGCCCGACGGCACCGCCAGGCCCCCCAAGGGGCACAGGGCAGTGAGCCGCCCCATGAGGCGGCCTCCCATGAGGCGGCGCCCCATGAGGCCGAGGCCCTCTGGAGGGGTGATCGACCTCGTCATGGACATCGATTGACACACGTACGCTCCACCAAGAAAGGGAAGCTGCTCCCAATGCGTTGTACTCTGCTGGTGTTGGCCCTCACTTTGACCTCCGCCTTCCCCTGTGGTTACTCGGCACGCGCAGGAGTGACCAGCGCCGACAAGGCCAAGGCCCGAAGGCTGGTGAAGATCGCCAAGGAGCAGCTCAAGAAAAAGAACCTCAGGGGTGCCTTGCGCTTCTTCGAGCAGGCCTACCGCTACTGGGCCAACCCAGTGCTCCAGTTCAACATCGCAGTTGTACACCTGGCCATGGGGCACAAGGTGAAGGCGGCCATCCACCTGCGAATGTACATGAAGAGGGCCAGCGCCAGCGCCAAGGCCCGGCTGCCGCTGGCCCTTCGGAAGGTGCTCACGCAGGTCGCGGTTCTGCGCCTCCGCGCCTTTGCCCCGGACGTGGCGATCTGGGTGGATGGCAAGCTGAAGGGGATGGGAGCTGTGGAGGTGGTGGTCCTCCCGGGCAAGCGCAAGGTGGAGCTGCGGAGAGGATCCGCCCTCCTGGCGAGCAAGAAGCTGGACGCAGAGCCTGGACAGATCCTCCTGTGGAGCCCGGGGGGACCCGTACCCAAGCCGAGCCCGACTCCTCCCCCCTCCCATGGCGGGCGCAAAAAGCTCCACTGGGCCTACTTCCTGGTGGCCGCGAGCCTGGCCCTGGCGGCAGGCGGAGTGGTGGCTGGCACGGGCGTGCGCACCCTCGCCCTGCACGATGAGTACGTGCAAAGTGGCAGTGAAGACGCCGACCTGAGGAAGCAGGGCAACACCATGAAAAACGTCACCAACGCCATGGTCGGGGTGACCG
>JAJRWW010000056.1 GCA_024276595.1 Myxococcota bacterium | reverse complement strand
GTGGGCCTGGCGGACACCCTGGTGGGCAAGCCCCCGGTGATCATCCTGGACGAGCCCACCTCGGGCCTGGATCCCAAGCAGATCGTGGAGGTGCGGGAGCTCATCAGGTTCCTGGGAAAGCGGAACACCATCCTGCTCTCCACCCATCACCTCCCCGAGGTGGAGCATATCTGCGACAGGGTCATCATCATCCACTGGGGGCGCATCGTCCTGGACGACACCATTGAAAACCTCAAGCGAGGCCCCGACGGGAAGCAGCGCTCCCTGGAGGATGTGTTCATCGAGGTGACCGGCTCGGCGGAGCCCGGACGCGAGCCTGAGGACAAGCCCGAGGCCGGGCGCGAGGACGAGCCCGAGGGCAAGCACCCGAAGGGCTCCGAGGACGAGCCCGAGGGCAAGCACCCGAAGGGCTCCGAAGACGAGCCCGAAGAGATGCTTGAGGACAGGCATGAAGGCTCGCCGCAGGGCAAGGAGGTGCAGCCATGAGCCCAGCCACCCAGACCTTTGCCACCTTCATGAGCTGGCTCAACACCCCCAAGGGCTTTTTGTACTGCCTGGCAGCCATGGCGCTGCTGGGGGTCGGGCTGGGCCTGTTTTCCAGCACCATGACCATCGCCTGGCGAGAGCTCAAGCGCTTCTTCAGGGCCCCATCCTCGTACCTGATCCTGGCGATGTTCCTCTTTTACCAGGGCATGATCTTCTTCATGCTCGTACACCTTCTCAACAGCCCGAACGCCGAGCCCAGCCCGCCCATGCGCTGGTTCTTCGGCGGCGTGATCTGGTTCTACCCGATCTTCGTTTTCGTGGTGGCGATGCTCACCCAGGGCCTGCTCGCCAGCGAGCAGCGCTCGCGCACCATCGAGTCGCTCATGACGGCTCCGGTGCACGAGTTCGAGGTCGTGCTGGGCAAGTTCATCGGCGCCATGGGCTTTTTCCTGTTCATGTGGATGTGGACTCTGGTCTACATCTTCATCCTCAAGAGCGTGGGCCACGGGCAGAAGATCAACCCGGGTCCGGTGCTCTCCGGCTACGTGGGCACGCTGCTCATCTGCGGGCTTGGGGTGGCATTTGGCCTGCTGTGCTCCTCCCTGACCAGGGACTCCAAGCTGGCGGGCATGTCCACCGTCATCGGCCTGCTGCTGGTGTTCATCGCCAAGCTCATGCTGGTGTTCGACGTGCTCAAGACCCAGGGAGACAAGCCCGGCAAGGTCATGGGGATCGTCAGCTCGGACTGGCTCTTCAAGGTGCTGGAGCACACGATGATAATCAACTTCATGGACGACTTCTCCCAGGGGATCGTGGACTCCAGAAACGTGATCTACCTGCTCACTGGCACCGCCCTCTGCCTCTTCGTGGCGGTGCGGGTCATGCAGCTCAGGAAGTGGAGATAGCCATGGCGCCCTCCAAGAAAAAAAGCACAGCGTCTGCGGACCGAAAAGGCAGCCCGCGAGGCCTGCTGGCCAGCCGCTTCATGAAGCAGGATGTGGGGACCACCCTCACGACGGCCCTTGAGATCCTGGTGGCCATCGGCCTCGTGGTGGCCATAAACGTGGCGATCTCTCGCCCGGGCTGCTCCTGGAACAACCGCGGCGACTGGACGGCCTTCTCCGAATCGAAGCGGGTCTTTGCCCTGTCGCCCAAGACCAAGAAGTTCCTAGGGGAGCTGAGCAAGCCCGTCACGATCCTGGTGCTCTACGCGCCGCCCCAGGGCCAGCGCGACTACGCCCTGGCCGAGTCGGTCAAGGAGCTGCTCACCCGCATGAAGCGCCACTCGAAGTTCCTGAGGGTGGAGGACGTCAACGCGGTCGCCGAGCCCTTCAAGGCAAAAAAGCTCCTGGACAAGTACAAGGTCAAGACCGACCCGGACGCGTACGCCAACCCGACCCTCGGGGTGCCTGGCGGGGGACAGGTCTTCTTCATCAGCGACAAGCGCAAGAAGTCTGTCAGCTTCAATGACATCGCGACCTACAGCCTGAAGAAGGAGAAGGAGAGCCCCCGGGGCAACACCCCTCCGAACCGCCAGGCAGCCGACTATCGCCTCCAGTACTTTACCGGGGAGGAGGTCTTCCTCAACGCCCTCATCACCGTGACCCAGCTCCAGCAGCCTCGGGTCTGCTTCACCACCGGACACGGCGAGGCCTCCATCCAGGGGTACTCCTCCTTCGACATCTCCTTTGCGGCGGAGCTGCTCAAGCAGCAGAACTTCGAGACCGAGACAGTGCAGAAGATCTCCGGGCAGGTCCCTGTGCGCTGTGACGTGCTGGTGGTGGCCGGGCCCAGGACTCCCCTGTCCGAGGGCGAGGTCTCATCCATCGAAGCCTATCTTTCCAAGGGCGGCAAGCTCCTGTACATGGCCCGCACCCTGGATGTCACGGGCCAGGCATGGGCCCGGTCGGGGATGGAGGACCTGCTGGCGACCTACGGCATAAGGGTGGAGGACGCGGCTGCCATCGACTCCAAGACTGCTGTCCGCGGCCTCCCGCCGGTGGATCGCACCATCTCCCCCGTGGCCTGGCTGGTGCGCGATGGCTGGAGCAGCAAGCACCCCGTGGGCAAGGCCATGCGCGGCAAGCTCATGCGCGTGGACTCCCCGCGGGCCCTCACCGTGGTGTCCAGGCCAAACCTGGACACCCAGGTGATCCTCACCACCCAGTCCAAGGCGCCGGAAGCCTGGGGTGAGCGAGATCTGTTCGGGAGCGTGGCCCAGTTCGACCCCAAGCGCGACATCAAGGGCCCGGTGGCCGTGGTCGTGGCCAGCACCCAGAGGCCATCAAAGGGGGAGAAGAAGAGACACGCGAGGGTCATGGTGCTGGGCACCCACCTGCTGGTGGCCAACCTGAAGCTCTCCCCCAACCAGCCCTCGGCCGACTACACCAAGGAGTTCGTGCTGACCGCTCTGAACTGGCTGGCCGAGCAGGAGAGCCTCGTGGCCCTCCCCCCCCGGCGACCGGAGCACGTAAAGCTGAAGCTCTCCATTGACCAGGTCAACCGGGTGGCCAGGCTCGTGGTGCTTTGGCTGCCCATGCTGGCCGTGCTCATCGGCCTGTTGGTCTGGCTCATCCCGGGGGCGCTCTCCCGGAGATGGATGGGGCCAAAGCCCAGGGCGACCGGGACGACCGGCGGCGCCGAAGACCACAACGGAGGTGCGAGATGACCATCGCGGGCATGTACCTTTCCACCTGGCTCTTTCTCATGTCCCTCATCGCCTTTACGGCGGGCGTGAGCTTCATGATCCACGAGTGGCACGCGGGGGGCTCTCGCTATCTCACCGCCAACGTCTTTTCCGGCACTGCCGCAGCGCTGCTGCTGATTCACAAGTGGGTCCACAAGCTCACTGTCCTGCACGTGGTGCTCATCGTGGCCGCCTACGCGCTCGGGTTGGGGCTGCTGCTGCTGGTGGTCCAGTGGCGCACCCGAGGCAAGAGATACCTCATGACCGTGGCCCTTTCGACCGTCACCCTCGCCTTTGCCACCTGGCAGCTAGGCTACAAGCCGCCCCGCAAGCCCAAGGAGTACGAGGCGGTGAAGAACCGGGTGGTGCGAGGCTTCGAGCCTCAGAAGGCCACCCGCATCACCCTCCACCGCCACGGCAAGACCCTCAGCCTCGAGAAGAACAAGGGCCGCTGGCTCATCGTCAAGCCCATCCGCTTCCCGGCCGACGACGACGTCGTGGAGAACCTCCTGACGGAGATAAAGATGCTGGACAAGCACCGCACCCTCGATGGACCGAGGACCAAGGCCGTCTACGGCCTGGGAAGCAAGGCGGTGCAGGTGGTGGTGGTGGGAGCCACCCCCAAGCCGCTCACCTTGACCCTGGGGGCCCTGGACGTCACGGGAGCACGCATCTACCTGGGCAAGGACGCCGACCCCAAGGTGCTGCTCGTAAACAAGCACTTCTCCGAGGCGCTGGACAAGAGCCTGGACGACCTGCGACAGTCCGCCGCGCTCCCTTTCAAGGAGAAGGACGTGCGCTCGGTGGACCTTTCCACTCCCGGGGGCAAGCGGGCCCACCTCACCGTGCACAAAAAGCTCTGGACCCTGCGCCTGGGGGCCGAGCAGCTCGGCCAGCGGGCCAACGCAAAGACCGCCGAGTCGCTGGTGCGCAAGCTCAAGGATCTGCGAGCAACCAAGTTCCTGGGCGACGGCGCCGCGGCCATCTCCCGCTTCGGCCTGGGCAAGCCCCGCCAGACAATGACCGTGGACGACGGCTCCAGGCACACGCTGCTGCTGGGCGGCCCCTGCCCCGGGAGGCGAGCCGACCGGGTCGCTGCTCGCAAGGGGACCTACCCGGCCGTGTTCTGTCTCCGAGCCAAGGAGCTCAAGGATCTGACCGTGCGCCCGGATGACCTCAGAGACGCTCGGCTCACCGGCATCTCCGAGACCTCGGTAAAGCGCATCACGCTCACAGCCAAAAACCGCAAGCTAGAGATCCTGAAGAAGGACCTGGACTGGGATGTGCTGGCGCCCAAGGACGCTTCACTCAAGAAGGCGTCAGGGCCCGAGGTGGAGAAGTACGTGCGCGACCTCCAGGGCTTCACCGTGCTCAAGTTCCTGCCGCCCCCAAAAGATGGGCTGGCCAAGCTCGGTCTGGACAAGCCCAGGGCGGTGCTCACCCTGGAGGATGACAGCGGGCGCAAGGAGACCATCAGCCTGGGAGCCGAGGACCCGGACAAGAACTACTACGCCCAGCGCTCCGGGGAGCAGATGGTGGTGATCGTCCACCGCTCGGCGGGCGAGCTGCTCCAGCCCACCCTCCTGCGGTTCCGCTCCCGCAGCATCCTCTCCTTCCGCAAGGAGCCCACCGAGGCCGTTCGGATCCTGGCGAGGACGGGCGCCATCACCGAGGAGGCGGTCTACGAGGGTGGCCTCTGGTCCCTGAAGAAGCCCGACAAGGTCAAGGTGGACGCCGACGCCATGGACGCCCTCCTCTCCGTGCTGGCCATGCTCCAGGCGGAGCGATTCGTCTCGGCCAGCCCCCTCCCGGACCAGGGTCTCACCACACCCACCCGGGTGATCACGGTGGACCTGGAGATGGAGGACATCGAGAAGGGGGCCAGGCCAGGCGCATCCACCAGGACAAAGAAGCAGACACACACCATCAAGGTGGGTCGAGACGCCCCTGACGGTGGCTGCTTCGCCCAGATGGGAGCGCCCCGATCGCCGGTGTTCTTGCTCGCAGCAGCCGCCTGTAGGGATCTCCGCGCCCTGCTGGCCGACCGTCGCCTGGCGGAGCTGCGCATATCCCAGGTGACGGGCCTCAAGCTCACCCGCGGCGGTGGGACCGAGCAGCTAGTCCGCCAGGGCAAGCACTGGAACCGCAAGAACGGCCCTCGGGTGGACACAACCAACGTGGATAACCTGCTCACCGACCTGGCGCAGATGCGCGCCCTCAAGGTGGTCGCCTACGGCCTGCCCAGACCGGAGCACGGCCTCGCTAGGCCCCAGCTCGTGGTCGAGGTTCTCCTGGCCTCCAAGGGGAGCAAGCCCATCCGGCTGCTCATCGGGGCGCCCGTCAAGGAGAAGGGCAAGGTAGTGGGCAACTACGCCGCCAGGGCTGGCCGAAGGCTGGTGTACCTCCTCGACATCAAGGACGTGGCGATCTTCAAGAAGGCCAAGTTCTAACGAGGCTGAGCTTCAGACCGAGCATGGGGCGTGGGTTCGAAAGGAAGCTCCCCTCTTTGTCGTTAGTATCAAGCTTCGTGTACCGCATCCTCTCCACCACCCTGCTGATCGTCGCCGGGTTGAACCCTGCCACAGCGTCGGCCCGCGCTGGCCGGACCACAGTGCTTGTGGACCGCGCCCTGGGTAATGGTCGCGTGCGCCTGGTGCGAACCGCCGGAGGCCAACGCGCGCTGGTGCGGGTGGACGCGCGTGGAAAATCCCATCGCATCGCCTGTGGCCGGCTCACGGGCGCCTGGGGCTTGTGGGTCACCGACGTCAACAGTGACCAAAGGCCCGATCTGGTCATCGCGCTCCGCAAGAAGGCGCGGCACGATCCGGTGGTGGAGAACCGGCCGCACGTATACACCCTGTATGGGAACCGCTGTCTGCCCCTTTGGCGCGGGACCCGGCTGGCGGGGCGGTTCGAGCAACTCGACGTGCGGGGCCCCCGGCTCTGGGCCCTGGAGAGGGTGGGTCGCGGTCAACGCCGGGTTGCCCGCTATCGTTGGCGTGGATTCGGCTACACGGTGGAGCGGGTCCTGTGGCGAGGTCGCGCTGTGCCCACGCGCTGGAAACAAAGATTCAGGAAAGCCAGGAGGTAGGCTCATGTTGATTAGAGTTCCCCTGCTGCTCATGATGGGACTGGTCACAGCTTGCACCGCTAGTGAATCCGGACGACAGCTCACGCCCGCGCCCCGACCAACCAAGCGAATGACCCCACCTCCGGATTCCGGTGGCACGGCCTGGACCCTG
>JAJRWW010000623.1 GCA_024276595.1 Myxococcota bacterium | reverse complement strand
GTGTCACAGCCCGGAGCTGGTCACCGAGGTGACCATGCAGCCCCTTCGCCGCTTCGACCTGGACGCCGCCATCATCTTCTCGGATATCCTCGTGGTGCCCGAGGCCATGGGCCAGGAGGTGACCTACCCCAAGGGTGGACCTCGGCTCGACCCGCCCGTAAGAGATCCCTCGAGCCTGGATCGGGTTCACGCCTGCGATCCCCGCCGTGACCTGGCTTACGTGGGCGACGCGCTGCTGGCCATGCGCAAGGCAATGGGCCCCGACCTGGCGCTGCTGGGCTTCGCCGGAGCTCCATACACCCTCGCCACGTACATGGTGGAGGGGGGTGGATCCAGGCACCAGGAGCAGACCAAGCGGCTGGCCTTCGAGCGCCCGGAGCTACTGGACGAGCTGCTAGACAGGTTGGCGAAGGGAGTGGCGGCCTTTCTGCGACTGCAAGTGGAGGCAGGGGCCGACGCGGTGCAGCTCTTCGACACCTGGGCCGGGGACCTGGCGCCGCCAGACTACGAGCGCCTGGCCCTGGGACCGGTGAAGCGGGTCATCTCGGAGCTGTCGGACCTTGAGGTCCCTGTCATATACTTCATCAACGGCCTCGCTCCGCACATGGACGCCGCCGCCAGCAGCGGCGCAACAGTGCTGGGGGTGGACTGGCGCATGGATATCTCCGAGGCAAGGCGCCGCACCGAGGGGCGGGTGGCCTTGCAGGGGAACCTGGATCCCCTGGTGCTCTCCGGGCCACCGGAGCTGATCCGAGAGCGCGTCCGTGCCATCCACACATCCCTGGGGGGCGCCCCGGGACACATCTTCAACCTCGGCCATGGGGTGCTGCCCACGACTCCCATCGAGGGAGTGGCCGCCTTTGTGGAGGCCGTAAAGGAGCTGGGGGGGTGACCCCCGACACCCCTGGCTGCCCTGGCGATCTCGGCCCCTGGGGCGTGGTCGCCCTCGCCATGGGGAGCCCTTCCACCCCACAGGATGTGCAGCCCTTCCTGGAGGCGCTCTTCTCCGACCCCGCCATCCTGAGCGTCCCCCTCGGCCCCCTGCGGGGCCCGCTCGCACGCCTCATTGCCAGGAGACGCGCCCCCCACGCGGCAAGACGCTACGGCCTGGTCGGAGGCTCACCGCTGCTTTCACAGACGCGGAGGCAGGTGTCTGCCCTGGCGTCCGCCCTGGAGCCCGACTCCCTGCCGGTCACCCTCGCCATGACCTACACCGAGCCCGGAGCCCGGGAGGCGGTGGCCCACATGCGCGAGCTCGTAGCGCGCCGGCTGCTCGCCCTGCCCCTCTTCCCCCAGCGAAGCTCCACCACCACCGGCTCCGGCCTGGCGCGACTGCGCCAGGAGGCGGGCTGCAACCGCATGGCCACCTTCGAGGCGTCCCCCTATCCACGCCTCCCCGGGCTGGTGGATCACATATCTCGGGCGCTCCAGGAGCAGGTGCATCGCCTGGCAGAGGAAGGTCTCGCCAAACGAACGGCGGTGCTCCTCACCGCCCACGGCCTCCCGGAGCGGGTGGTGGCTGCGGGGGATCCCTACGTGGACCAGGTGCGCGAGACCGCCGACGCGGTGCGCGATGCCGCCGGGCTGGACTGCCCCGTGTGCCTTGGCTTTCAGAGCCGCATCGGCCCGGTCCGATGGGTGGGGCCCCAGGTGGAGGAGGAGGTCAGCCGCCTCGCAGCAGAGGGGAAGGTCGCTCTCGTTGTGGCGCCACTTACCTTCCTGTGCGAGCACCTGGAGACCCGCTACGACCTGGACCTGGAGCTCCGCTCCACGGCGTGGACCCACGGCATCACCCACTACCACCGGGTCCAGACCGTGGGCGACAGCCCCCTGTTCATCGCGTCCCTCGCCAACCACGTCCGAGAGCAGATCCGCCTCATCGAAGGGTCGGCCCAAGCTCCGTGAGCCCGCTGAGATCGCGGCGGGTCGGCCAGGTGCTGCTCGCGGCCGAGCCTCAGCGCATGAGCGCCTCCTCCATCCGCTCCAGCAGGCGGGCCACCCGGTGGCGCCGGATGGCCTCCTGGGCGAAGCCCGCCGAGAGGGTGATCCCCACGGCACGCTCTCCCCTGGCGGTGTGGGCCCCGGGCGCCTCGCGGCCCAGGCCCGACACCGCCAGCGCGAACCCCGGCGGAAACACCACAGGGGGCAAGAGATAGGCCCGCCGAGGTGGGCTCCCGTCCAGGGCAAGGCGCGCCGGGTCCAGGGAACCAAAGTTGGTGATGGTGGGGGTGAGCAGCTCTGGGCCCGGCCGAGCATCCCGCCGGGCGCGCGCCCGTCGCTCCAGCCAGCCAAAAGGCGCCGCCCTCAGCAGCGGTCCCAGCAACGCTGGCTCCTCCAGCCCCAGGTGGCCCGCCTTCATGGCGTCCATCTCACGCTTGACGACCCTCACCAGGTCCTCGTAGGGTCTGCCTGGCACATGATCCAGCTTCAAGAACCCGAAGGATGAGAGGTTGCGTACGCCCCCTCGGGAGCCAGGGGGCAGGTATCGCCGGAGATCAACGGTGAAGCGCAAGGGAAGTGGTGTAGCTCCGGGCGGACGGATGGTGTCCGCCAGCGCCTTGACGTACGAGGCCACGAGCAGGTCGTTGAGCGTCGCCCCCTCGACCCGGGCCCGCTCGCGCATGGCCGTCACCGTGTGCGAGCTCAGGTGACGGAGCTGGTAGGTGCGCCCTCCTGCGCGGCGGCCAACCACCCCAGCAGTTGTTGCCAGTCGCCAGTAGGCCGGTGAAGATGCCCGGAGGGCGGCGCCCAGCAAGCCGGACGTGGCCATGCGTAGACGACCCCAGGCTCCTTGGCCCCAAAAGATCTGCCCCAGCCCACGCCGCTGGGAGACACCTGCTGGAGGTCGCCACAGGGGGTCGGAAGCCAGCGCCCGCAGGATGGTGGTGAGCTGATAGAGGCAGGCCCGCACCGATGCGCCGTCTCCCACCAGGTGCGACAGGCGGAGCCAGAGCGTGTCGCGCTCCCCCCGAAGCACGGTCAAGGACACCAGCGGCCCCGCTGTTGCATCCAGGGGCTCGCTGGCGAGCCGCCGCCAGAGCGCCTCCTCCGAGTCGGGCGGCGCTTCCACAAGCCGACACATTGGCCCCCTGGCTGCGCCCTGGCGAGGAACGAAGCAAGGCTCGTCCCCCCCAGGGACGAACACACAACCCAGGATCGGCTCCGCTGCGACCAGCAGCTCCATGGCCCGCTCCCAGAGCTCCTCGTCCACCCGACCACAAAGCTCCACGACCCCGTGCAGGGTGGAGTCCGTGACGCTGCCCAAAAGCGCCATCATGCGATCCAGGGCTGTGGCAGTGATCGCTGCGGGGCCCACGGAAGCACCCACGTCCACAGAGCCCGATGGCTCGAACCTGACCATGAGGTGAACCTACCAGCAATCGCCCCCCGCGTCACCGCCCACGCCCCCTCCTAGCAGGTCGGCAACCCATCGGACTTCCCGTTCCAAACACCTCCCTACCGTGTTATCTTGCTGCGACACTGGAGAGGTGACCGACGCAGAGGTTTCGCATTGACGGACAGGACTATCCTCGCCTTGACCCCCTTCGAGAGGACGGACGTGCGCCTCGCCGCGGCCTTCGCTCGTACCGCAGCCTTCCCCATCCTGGATCTGGGCCACGATCTGGAGCAGGCCCGCCTGGCGGTGGAGGGGCTCGGCGCCCGCGGCTGTGTCTTCGGCGTCCGATTCCCCGAGACCGACTGGCTGGGCCGCTTTCCGCTCCCCACCGGGTGCACCCTGGTGCTCCTCCCCGCCCCGGGGTGGGAGGCGGCTCCGGTGTGTCGGGACCGCGAGATACTGGTGCAGGTGAGCGACCTGGACGAGGCCGCCGCCGCCCAGGCCAATGGAGCAACAGGCCTCATCGCCAAGGGAAGCGAGAGCGGGGGCAGCGTGGGACCCTGCACGGCCTTCGTGCTCTGCCAGCAGCTCGTGGACAAGGTGGACCTCCCGCTCTGGGTCCAGGGCGGTGTTGGCCCTCACACGGCAGCCGCTTGCCTGGCGGCCGGCGCCCAGGGTGTGCTCCTCGACAGCCAGCTCGCCTGCCTGCGAGAGAGCTCCTTGACCGCCGCCGAGAAGCGAGCCGTGGCCCGGCTCGACGGAAGTGAAACCCGGGTCGTGGACGGCTACAGGCTCTGCGTCCCCCCGGGCACAGGCGAGGAGATCGCTGGCCTGGCCCCTCCCGCCCTGGTGGAGAGGTTCGGCGGCAAGGTCGATGCTCCCTTCATTGTCGCCGGGCAGGACGTGGCCCTGGCCAGCCTGCTGGCAGAGGAGCACCCCACCGCCAGCCGCCTCACGCGCGGCATGCTGGAGGCGGTCTCCTCCCACCTCGGGCAGGCCCGCACATTGACCCCGCTGGCCCCGGGGACCAAGCTGGCCGAGTCTCTGGCCATCCGCTACCCCGTAGTCCAGGGCCCCATGAGCCGGGTGAGCGACAGGCCGGAGCTGGCCCTGGCGGTGGCCCGGGCAGGGGGCATGCCCACCATGGCGCTGGCCATGCTGGACGGCCCGGCGGCAGAGCGCATGCTGGCCGACACCTCCGCCCTGCTGGAGGACAGGCCCTGGGGTGTTGGCATCCTGGGCTTCGCCCCGCCAAGGATCTACGAGGCCCAGCACGAGGCGATCCTCAAGACCCGTCCCTCGCTGGTCATCATCGCCGGGGGCCGCCCTGCCCAGGCCCGAGAGCTGGAGGAGCTCTCCATCCCCACATTCCTGCACGTGCCCTCTGCGGGGCTCCTGGACCTGTTCCTGCAAGACGGCGCCCGACGCTTCATCTTCGAAGGCCACGAGTGCGGCGGGCACATTGGGCCCCGCTCCAGCTTCGCCCTTTGGGATGTGCAGGTTGAGCGTCTCCTGGCCTTCGAGTCCCCCGAGGAGCTGTCGGTGCTCTTCGCCGGAGGCATCCACGACGCCCTCTCCGCGGCCATGGTTGGCGCCCTGGCGGCTCCCCTCGCCGCAGCCGGCGCCGAGGTGGGGGTCATAATGGGCTCTGCCTACCTCTTTACCAAGGAGGCCGTCTCCACGGGCGCCATCCTCCCGGGGTTCCAGGAGGCGGTCCTGGCCTGCAAGCACACCGCGGTGCTGGAGACGGGCCCCGGTCACGTTACGCGCTGTGCAGAGTCTCCCTTTGTGGAGACCTTCCGCCAGCGCAAGGCGGCCCTCGATGAGGCGGGCGTCCCCGGCGAGCAGGCCTGGCTCGAGCTGGAGCGGCTGAACCTGGGCAGGCTGCGCGTGGCCGCCAAGGGGGAGCTCCAGCGCAGCAAAGACGAGGACGACTTCGTCCTGGTGACCGCCTCCCAGCAGCGCACCGATGGGCTGTTCATGGCCGGCCAGCTCGCCGGCCTGCGGAACGACGTGCTCGACCTGGACGAGCTCCACAGGGAGGTGAGCGAGGGCTCCAGCGCGCTGCTCGGGGAGCTCCCGGTGCCGGACCTGGAGCCCGGCGAGCCGGCCATGGGTGGTGTGGCGATCGTGGGCATGGCCTGCATCTTCCCGGACTCCCCCGACCTCGAGAGCTACTGGGGCAACATCATCGCGGGCCGCGACTGCGTGCGGGAGGTGGACCCCCAGCGCTGGAACCCGGACATCTACTTCGACCCCGACGGGGCACCCGAGAAGCGCGGAAGGAAGTCCGTCTCCAAGTGGGGCGGCTTCATCCCGCGCGTGGAGTTCGACCCCATCTCCCACGGCATCCCCCCCAACGCCCTGCCGGCGGTGGAGCCGGTGCAGCTCCTCGCCCTGGAGGTCTCCAGGAGAGCGTTGGCCGATGCCGGCTACGAGGACCGGGACTTCGATCGCTCCAGGGCCTCGGTGATCTTCGGCGCCGAGACCGGCTGCGACCTCTCGGGAGCGTACACCTTCCGCTCCCTGTTCCCCATGTATCTGGGCGGCGAGATGCCCCCCGAGCTGGACAGGGCCCTGCCAGAGGTCACCGAGGACACCTTCCCCGGGATAATCGTCAACGTGATCGCGGGCCGGGTGGCCAACCGCCTGGATCTTGGGGGAGTGAACTACACGGTGGACGCGGCCTGCGCCAGCTCCCTGGCCTCGCTCTACAGCGCATGCCAGGAGCTGGCGTCGGGCAACAGCGACATGGTGATCTGCGGCGGAGCGGACCTGCACAACAGCATCAACGACTACCTGATGTTCTCCAGCGTGCAGGTGCTCTCGCCCGAGGGCAAGTGCAAGACCTTCGCATCCGACGCAGACGGGATCGTGCTCGGAGAGGGCGTCGCCGTGCTCGTGCTCAAGCGCCTGGAGGACGCCGAGCGGGACGGAGACCGCATCTACGCCACCATCAAGTCCATCGCCGGCACCAGCGACGGGCGCGCGGTCGGCCTCACGGTGCCCCGCCGGGAAGGGCAGCTCCGGGTGCTCCGGGACGCATACGCCCGGGCCGGTGTCACCCCCAGGGAGATCGGCCTGGTGGAGGCGCACGGCACCGGAACGGTGCTCGGAGATCGAATCGAGCTGGGGGCCCTCACGGACGTGTTCACCGCGGCTGGGGTCCAGCCGGGCTCCTGCGGCCTGGGATCGGTGAAGGCGCAGATCGGTCACACCAAGTGCGCGGCGGGCCTGGCAGGGCTCATCAAGGTGACCCTCGCCCTGCACACCCGCACGCTCCCGCCCACCCTCTGGGTTCGCAAGCCCAACCCAGCGTACGATCCCAGGCGCAGCCCCTTCGCACTCAACTCCACGGCGCGGCCCTGGAGCCAGCCCAGGGGTCGGTCCAGGGTGGGCGCGGTGAGCGCCTTTGGCTTCGGTGGCTCGAACTTCCACGCGGTCCTTGGCGAGTACAGCGCCTCCGACGAGCTCCTGCTCCGACCCGCCTGGCCCGCGGAGCTGCTCCTGCTGCGGGCCGACACCCAAGACCAGGCCGCGGCCCTGGCCTCAGGGCTCCTGGAGGCCATGGAGAAGAACCCCTCCTTGCGGCTGCCCGACATGGCCCACTCCCTGGCGCGGCTGCGAGGCCCCACCCAGGTGGCCCTGGTGGCCACAAGCCTGGAGGACCTCCGACAGAAGCTGGTCGCGGTTCGGGAGGGAACCAGCTCGGAGGACCTGTTCCGCTCCGGGAGCGGGATCTCTGGCCAGGTGGCCTTTCTCTGTCCTGGGCAGGGAAGCCAGCGGGTGGGGATGCTGGCGGACCTGTTCGTCACCTTCCCTCGCCTGGAGCCGCTGCTCGCCCTCGGCGACGAGCTGCTGGACACCCTCTATCCACCGAGCGCCTTCCGGCCCCAGGAGCGCGCAGCCCAGGTGGCCGCCATCAACGACACCTCTCGAGCACAGCCGCTCATGGGGATCGCCGACCTGGCCCTGGCAGACATCCTGGCGTTGGTGGGGATCACTCCGCACATGTTGGCGGGCCACTCCTACGGGGAGATCCCAGCCCTGTGCATCGCAGGAGCCCTGGAGCGAGAGCACCTGGTGGACATCTCCTCGGCCCGGGCAAAGGCGGTCCTGGACGCTGCCGGGGACCGCGCCGGAACCATGGCGGCCGTGAGGGGCTCGGCCCAGGAGCTGCGCCCAGTTGTGAAGGAGCTGGGGGGGCTGGTGGTCATCGCCAACAGCAACGCGCCCGATCAGACTGTCATCTCGGGCCCGGTGGAGGACATCGCCCGGGCCCGGGAGGTGCTGGCAGCCAGGGGCTTCGAGGTTCGCGAGATACCGGTGAGCTGCGCCTTCCACAGCCCGCTCATCGCCCCGGGGACCTCCGCCTTCAGGGCCAGCCTCGAGGGGATCCCCGTCTCCAGGCCCACCCTGCCGGTGTACTCCAACACCACCGCCGACCCCTACCCCAGCCAGCCAGAGGCCATCAAGGCCAGGCTCGCCCAGCACCTCGCGTCGCCCATCCGCTTCGTGGAGGAGGTCCGCGCCATGTACGACGCCGGGGCTCGGATCTTCGTGGAGGTGGGACCCGGGCGAGTGCTCACGGGGCTGGTGCGGTCCATCCTGGGCGAGGAGCCCCACCTGGCCCTGGCCACAAACGAGGTGGGGCAGCCCTCCCTGCCGACCCTGCTCCGCTGCCTGGCACAGCTCGCCACCTGCGGGGTGGAGCCGGACCTCGAGCCCCTCTTCGAGGGCCGCCGCACAGAGCCCTTCGACCTGGAGACCCCTCCACCGCGCAGGGGCGGAACCTGGCTGATTGACGGCCATCGAGCCACGCCCGCCTCCGGCTCCCTCCCGGACTTCGCCATGCACCCGGTCACCGAGCCCATCCGCCTGGCCACCTTCGAGGGCAGAGCGGCGGAGGCCAACAGCCCCAGGGAGGCGGTGGTGGTGGAGTTTCTGAGGTCCATGCGGGACATGGTTAGGACCCAGCGGGAGGTGCTGCTCTCCTACCTGGGCGCTCCGGCGGACGGCCCCGTGGACGCCCCTGCCTCCGCCCGACCTCAGGCCCCCGGGGTGCCGCCCAGCGGCCAGGCCGAGGCCGAGGCCGAGCCCGAGCAGTCGCTGGATCTGGAGGCGCTGCTTCTGCAACAGGTCAGCGAGCGCACCGGCTACCCCGTGGACATGCTCGACCTGGACCTGGACCTGGCCGCGGATCTCTCCATCGACTCCATCAAGCGGGTGGAGATCCTGGGCGTGCTCTCCCGCAAGATCGGCCTCTCCGGGGGAGACCTCTCCCGGCGGGAGAAGCTGGTGGAGGAGCTCACCGCCTGCAAGACTCTGCGGGCCATCCTGGAGATCCTGCGCTCCACCAAACCCCCTGGGGATGTGGAGGAGCCCGGCGACGAGGGAGCCTCCCTGGAACGGGACTCGCGGCGGGAACGGGGCTCGCAGCGGCCCGAGCGGGCGCCCACGCCACCCACCACCTCCCCGCCAGTGCCAGAGCAGGTTCTGCGCTTCGAGGTGGAGCTCAAGCCTTGGCCCCTCCTCCGCTCCGACCCGGCCCGCCTGCGGGGACGCTCATTTTGTCTGACCGAGGACGGGAAGGGGGTCGCACAGAAGCTGCGCCGGCTGCTCACAGAATGCGGAGCCAAGGCGAGGATCCTGGCTGGCGACGAGAAGCTGGACGCCCCCGACGGCCTCATCTTGCTCGACGGCCTGGGCCCCCGCTGGGATCCGGACGCTGTCCCCCTCCTGTTCGCGCGCCTCCGGGAGGGCCTCCTCGGCGGCGCCGAAACCATCCTGGCGGCCACTGCCATGGGAGGCCACTTCGGAGCTGGCGAGAGCCTCAACGGCGCCCCCCCAGGGGGGGGGATCTCTGGCCTGGCCAAGACGATCTCCAAGGAGCGACCGCAGGTTTGGATTCGGGTGGTTGACTTCGCACCCGACTCCAGCGCCGGCGAGGTGGCCACGAGGCTCATGGATGAGCTCACCGCCGATGACACGCTGCTGGAGGTCGGCTACCAGGGGGAGCGCCGCCAGACCCCGCTTCCCGTGCCCACGAGCCGTCCAGATGCGGCCCCCGGCGCCCTCCCCATCGACCGAGACTCGGTGGTGCTGATCACCGGAGGCGCCCGTGGCATCACCGGGCTTGTCGCCCGGGCCCTCGCCCGGAGGTATGGACCTCGGCTTGTGCTGGTGGGGCGAACCCCACGGGTCGCAGCGGACGACGAGCCCGACGAGCTGACTGGAGCTCGGGACCTGCTCGCCTTGCGAAAGGAGCTGGCCTCTCGGGAGAGGAGCCTGACCCCGGCGGAGATCGACTCGCGGGCGCGGAGGATACTGGCAGCCCGAGAGATTCGCCAGACCCTCTCGGACATCCGCGAGGCCGGCGCTCGCGCCGAGTACATCAGCCTGGACGTGCGGGACAGGGCCGCCTTTGGGGGCCTCCTGGACTCCCTGTACGAGCGCTTCGGCCGCCTGGACGGGGTCATCCACGGCGCCGGGCTCATCGAGGACAAGCTCCTGGGCGACAAGACCCTCGACTCCTTCCGCCGGGTCTACGACACAAAGGTGGCCGGTGGCCTGACCATCGCCAGCAAGGTCCGCGAGGACGTGCGCTTCGTGGTGTTCTTCTCCAGCGTGTCGGGCGTCTTCGGAAACCGTGGCCAGATTGACTACGCCGCGGCCAACGACGCCCTGGACAAGCTGGCGGCCGCCCTGGACCGTCGCATCTCGGGGAGGGCCCTCTCGATCGACTGGGGTCCATGGGCGCCCACCAACACCGGGTCGGGCATGGTCTCCGACGCCCTGGAGGCGGAGTACGCGCGGCAGGGGGTGGGCATGATCCGCGGCGAGGAGGGGGTCTCAAGCCTCCTGGCAGAGCTGGCCTCTGGCTCCAGCGCTCCTCAGGTGATCCTCATGCGTGCGGACCCCGAGACCTTCCTGGCTTCTCCCCGCACCACCGAGCCCAGAGGCAACGGCACCAGAGAGGCTCCCTGAGCGCGAGGAGGGGACCTTGAGCAGACCCGCGGACCCCAGCCGGCAGGTAGCCATAGTGGGCATGGCCTGCATCTTCCCCCAGGCCCCGGACCTGGCCACCTACTGGCACAACATCCGGACAGGACACGACGCCATCACCCAGGTACCGCCCGACCGATGGGAGCCCCTGTACTACGACCCCACCTCCGACGCCGCGGACCGGCTCTACTGCCGACGGGGCGGCTTCGTGGACCGTCACGCCCTGTTCGACCCCGCCGCCTTCGGCATCATGCCCGTGGCCGCCGCCGCGGCCGAGCCGGACCAGCTCCTCACCCTCAAGGTGGCTGCCATGGCCCTCGAGGACGCCGGGCACCCGGCCAACACCCTGGGCGACCGTACGGTCGGCATCGTGCTCGGACGTGGCGGCTACCTGAGCCCATCCACCACCAGGCTGCTCCAGAGGGTGAGAGGAGCCTAGCAGCTCGTGACCACCCTGCGCTCGCTCCTGCCAGGGATCGGCGCCGAGGAGCTCCAGCGGGTCAAGGACGCCTTCCAGGCGGCGATGCCTGGTATTGGCCCGGCCACCGCCATTGGCCTCGTCCCGAACCTGGCCGCCTCCCGAGTGGCCAACCGCCTGGATCTGCGCGGACCGGCCTACACCGTGGACGCCGCCTGCGCCAGCTCCCTCCTGGCGGTGGAGCAGGCCTGTGACGCGCTGCTCTCTGGCCGCTGTCACATGATGCTGGCCGGTGGGGTCCATCTCACCCACGACACCACCTTCTGGTCCGTCTTCTGCCAGCTTGGAGCCATGAGCCGGAGCGAGACAATCCGCCCCTTCGACGAGCGAGCGGACGGCCTGCTGGTGGGCGAGGGGGTGGGCCTCCTGGTGCTGCGTCCCCTTGCAGAGGCGGAGCGGGATGGGGACCGCATCTACGCCGTGATCCGAGCCACTGGGGTCACCAGCGATGGCCGCACGGCGAGCCTCATGGAGCCATCCGTGGAGGGGCAGCTCCAGGCCCTGCGCCTGGCCTGGGACCGGGCAGGCATCCCCGCGCACCGGCTGGGCCTCGTGGAGGCACACGGAACCGGCACGGCGGTGGGAGACGCCTCGGAGCTGGAGACCCTCAGCCGCTTCTTCGGCCCCCCGGAGGGGAGCGCTCGGGTGGGCCTGGGCAGCGTCAAGTCCATGATCGGGCATACAATGCCCGCCGCCGGGGCGGCAGGGCTCATCAAGGCTGCCCTGGCAGTGTTCCATGCAACCAGACCCCCGACCCTGCACGCCGAGCGCCCCCACGCGCTGCTGGCAGACTCCCGCTTCAGGCTCCTGCAGGAAGCCGAGGCCTGGGAGGACGACCAGCGGGTCGCCGCTGTGAACGCCTTCGGCTTCGGCGGCATAAACGCCCACGTGGTGCTCAGCTCGGTGCCGTCGCCTGGCGCCAGGGTCTCTTTTTCGTCTCCGCGAGGCTCGGCCTCGCCTGCACCGAGCTCGACCCCTTCTCCAGCGGGCCCCCTCCCCCGCGCCGCCAGCGACGACGCCGGCTCCCTGCTCCGGCTGGCCGCCCGGTCGCCGGAGGAGCTGCTGGACTGCCTGGACACGGGGGTCTCGGTGGGCGGCAGGGCCCGGCTGGCGATCCTGGATCCCAGCCCGGACCGCATCGCCCGGGCCCGAAAGATCCTCGGTCGCGGCAAGCGCTGGCCAGGCAGGGGCGGGGTCTGGTTCTCCCCGGACGGAACGCTGGGCCGGGGTGGGCGAGTGGCGTTTCTTTTCCCCGGCGTGGACGCCAGCTTCCGGCCCCGGGTGGAGGACGTGGCCGCTCGATTCGGGCTCCCCCTCCCCTCCCACCTTCAGGCCGACGACCTGGAGGAGATCGGTCTGGGAATAGT
>JAJRWW010000622.1 GCA_024276595.1 Myxococcota bacterium | reverse complement strand
GAAAGTCCCGGTCACGCACCACCTGGTCCGATGCCGCGGTCAGGGGGCGGTGTCCGATTACAGTAGTGCTGTAGGTGGGGGAGAAGGTAGATGTGGCCGCCGCCGCTCCGGGTCGCGAGGGTCGGCCGGGGCGGGCCCTGGCAGGCGTCCGTCGAGGTCCTGGCGCAGTGCTCCCCGCCCTGGTCGGGCGGGGCTCCTCACCGCTGGCTCCGGGTCCGCGGGAGGCTCTGCTCTTCGCGGGGGCTCTGCTCTTCGCGGGGGCTCTGCTCTTCGCGGGGGCTCTGCTCTTCGCGGGGGCTCTGCTCTTCGCGGGATGACGAGGGGATCTGGGTGGGATGAAGCGCAGTATGAACCGGATCACCGAGCGCGCTGGCCGGCCCTTGACCCGGGCCGGCGAGAAGCGGAGGCGCCGCGCCGCTGCAGCCGCCAGGGGACCCAGGCCTGGTCCGGGATCGGTAATGGCCTTGGCGCTCGTGACCAACCCCCTCTCGTCGATGACCAGCTCCAGCACCACCGGGCCGTGGATCCCCCGAGCGCTGGCCCAGGGTGGCAGCGCTGGCAGCTTCTGGCTCAGGAGCTTCGGGGCCACCGTGCCCGGAGGGGGGAGCCTGGTCCCGGGCCGGGGTCGGAGCCGGGCAGGCGGCGGGTTCCCGGGTCGAGCCTGGGCAGGGGCTGGGCGCTCGATCGAAGCAGCGGGCCTGGGCGTGGAGCGTTCTCCTGCGGGTTGCGGCGCTGCCGCAGTAGAGGGCGCGAGAGCGCACAGCGCCCCGAGAGCTGCCAGAAGATGCGCCCATGGCCTGGGGAGTGGTGTGAGATGCATGATGACAAGAACCGTTGGTAGCACGAATGCGTCATTCGTATGCCAGCCAGGGCAGCTTGTCAACATCCCCAGCACCTTTTGGCTCCATGTCACAGGTAACCACAGGAAACCACGAGATATTGTCTAGCAGGCGTGTTCGTTTACCGGAAACGTAACACCGCGCGAGAGCCTGGCATGGTGCGCCAGCCGGCCACCACCTTGCCCATCCAGGGTCTGTCCCGAGACAGGGGCAGCTCCGAGTTACCAGCCCCGGCGGCGGAGGATGTCCTCGATCTCGGCGGCGGTGCGCTCCTCGGCCAGCTTCATGCGCTTGGCCCTGGCGGCTCGGATCTTCACCATGAGCTGGTCGATGTCGGTTGGCTTTTGCAGGAAGTCCTTGGCCCCTAGCTTGGTCGCCTCCACGGCGGTGGCGATGGTGCCCTGGCCCGTTAGCAGGATCACCTGGAGATCCGGGTGGTGCTCCAGCAGGTGCTTGAGGGTCTCCATGCCGTCCATTCCCGGCATGGCCAGGTCGAGCACCACGGCGTCGTAGGAGCGCCTGGCCACCCGCTCGACAGCCTCATCGCCAGAGTGCACGTAGTCCACCTCCAGGCCCCGCGCACGCATGCGCTCGGCCAGGGTCTCCACGAAGGCGACCTCGTCGTCAACCAGCAGGACCTTGTCAGCTACCATTTGAATCCTCTCGGGCTGCGGTCAGGGGGCGACCAGGCTTTTCCCCGGTGTGCTTTGGAAACGCCAGGGTGATTCGGTTGGGATCATCCGGCTCCATGAGCGTCAGCACCCGCCCTCCCAGGGCATGGACGAGGTGGCGCAGAAAGCGTTCATCCTGCTCCACCCGCGTTCTGTCGCGCAAGGGGTCGGCGCCCGTGACGTGAACCTCCACACCCCCGTCGGCTAGGGCGTAGCCGAGAGAGACCTGACGCTCCTTGTCGGCGGCACCCAGAGCGATCTGCAGGGCGATGAAGACCGCCTGCTGAAAGCCCAGGGGGCTGTTCTCCAGGGAGATGGACTCCTGTGGGAAGGCGGTCTTCAGGGTGACCCTGGCCAGGTTGGCAGGTCGCTGGGCCATGAAGGCCACCTGCTCCAGCAGAGACCGCAGATCGAACACAGCCCTGGGCGTGTCGGCGCTGTGTCCGAAGAGGTTCACCGCGCGGACGATCTGGTCTCCCCGCTGGACCTGGGCGGAGACCTTCTGGGTGAGCTCTGCGAGCCGCTCCACGTCCAGGTCCATGGCCCGGTGCTGCGCGCTCCAGAGCAGATCTCCCATGAGGCCCACCATCTCGTTGATGGTGTTGAGCACGTTGGTGATCTCGTGACACTGGGCCGCGGTCTGACCCCCGAGGAACTGCAGGCCTCGCTCCCACAACAAGCGGCCATGCTCCTCGCCGCTCAACGGCCCGCCGCCTTGTTCAGCATCGACAGCAAGGTGTCGATGTCCACCGGCTTGACCAGGCAGTCGAAGGCGCCCGCGGCCTTCCCCTTCACGGTGTTCTCGGCGTCGCAGTGACCCGTGAGCAGGATGATCTGCAGCTCTGGGCGCCTCTCGTGCATCCGGCCGATGACCTCCAGGCCGCCCATGCCAGGCATCTTCAGGTCCAGCAGCACCACATCAAAGTCCCTCTGCTCGACCATCTCCAGGGCCGTTGCTCCGTCGTGTGCCCCGTGGGCGTCCACACCTCGCATGTCCAGGCGCTCCACGAGCGCGCCCACCAGCTCCTGCTCGTCGTCCACAATCAGCACTCGCAGTGATCTCATGGCAGATGATCTCCTAGGTATCCAGAAGGTCGGGATCGCCCACCGGAAGCTCCACCACGAACAGTGTCCCCTTGCCCACCTCGCTCTTCACCCGCAGGCTCCCATTGAGCTTCTCCACGATGCCGTAGGTGACACTCAACCCCAGGCCCGTCCCTATGCCGGGCTTGGTGGTGAAGAAGGGCTCGAAGATGCGCTGGAGGTTCTCCTCCGGGATGCCGACCCCGTCGTCCTGAATGTGCACCTCCACGGTCTGGTGGTCCGTGGGCTGGATGGTTATCTCCAGCCGCCCTCTGTCGTCCATGGCGGCGAAGGCGTTGTTTACGATGTTCAGAAATACCTGCTGAAGCTGGCCGCGATCACTCCTGATCCTGGGGGTCTCCGGGTGCACGTGAAAGCTCACCCCAATGCTGCGGAAGGATGCCTCCTTGTCCAGGAAGCTGAGCACCTCACGCAGGAGATCATCCAGGGCGATGGTCTCGAACTTTATGTCCATGTGCTTGGCGAAGCCGAGGAGACGGTGGGTGATGGTGGAGCAGCGCTTGACAGACTTGAGGATGGAGTCGATGTTTGCAAGCAGCTTCTTCTCCTGGGGGAAGTCGTCGTCGCTCAGGGTGATGCGGTCCTTGAGCAGCCCGGCTTTCTCGTTGATGATCGCCAGAGGGTTGTTGATCTCGTGGGCAACGCCCGCAGCCAGGCGTCCCACCGAGGCGAGCTTGTTATTGTACTCCATCTTGTGGAACACCTGGGCGCGGGCCTCATCCGCCTCGCGGATCCGCCTGACCATGTTGCGCGACACAAAGTAGATCACAAGCAAGATCAAGATCACGCTGATGCCCAGGAAGGTCAGCATCTCTCCGCGCAGGGAGATCCAGCTCCCCATGGCCTCCTCGGCGCGCTTGATGTGCATCAGGACGAAGGGAGAGCCGTCGATGTAGGAGAAGCCCAAAAAGAGGTGCCCCTTCTCATCCCTGCGCTCCACCACGTGTACCCCCTCGGCCCGGTGAGGCACCGCCAGGGGGCACCTGCTCAGCGCCGGGCCGTAGGTGCGGGACGAGGACTGGAGCACACCCTTTCGATTGACCAGGAAGGCGTCAGAAGAGGGGCGCAGCCCGATGGTGAGGATCTGCTCTGAGAGCTCCTTGGTGTCGATGGTGGCGCGCAGGATAAAGGAGCCCCCAGGTCCCTGGTGGCGGATTGCCATCACGAAGTGAGGGGATCTGCGGAAGCCCAGGAACACCTCGCTGATGTAGACCCCCTTGAGGGTCACCGCGTGGAACCAGTCCTGGTCCTTGTAGCTTCTCCCCTGGAGCTTGTGGGGTCCGGCATAGCAGCGCTGGCGACCGTCAGAGTCGATGACGCCCAGGTCCACGAACGACCCGATGGAGAGGGATCTGCGCAGGGATGTGAGGTTTTTTTGGAGCTGGGAGTTGGTGCAGTCCAGGGTGACGGTGCCCTGGGTAACCACGAAGCGCATGGCCGACTCCCTCTCCTTGAGGAAGAAGGACACCGCGTGGGCCGTGTTGGACGTCTGGCTCTCGATGGGCTGCCGCGTCCTGGCCTCGATGGCCCTGCTGTACTGGTAGTAGTTTATCCCTGTCATGATGAGCAGGGGGGTAATGGTGACCCCCGCCGTGGACAGGGCCACCCGGCGAAAGAGGCTCCGGTAGCGGCGTGGGGCCAGGGATGGGTCCGCTGGCCGGCGCGCCGTGGGGTGGTGCTCGTGCTCGAGAGAGCCATTGGGGTGATCAGTCGTCATGAGCCGTCATGGGCGCCTGGTTCGCCCGACCTTGCCGGAGGGCTCTATCTCGGTCTCCAGAGCTCGCTCCATCACCTCGAGCAGGTCGCGGATATCCGTCGGCTTGCGAAGGTAGTCGAAGGCCCCCAGGGCCAGGGCTGCCTGGCGATCGTCGGTCGAGCCGTGGCCGGTCAAGACGGCAACCTTTACCATGTTACCGCCCTCCCTGAGCCGACGTAGCACCTCCATACCGCTCATGCCGGGCATGCGCAGATCCAGGAGCACCAGGTGATAGTCGTTGCAGGCGATGGCCTCCAGGGCGCGCTCCCCATCCGTGGCCACATCCGCCACGAGGCCGCGAACGACCAACCTCTTGGCGAGGGTCTGCACGAAGTCCACCTCATCGTCCACCAGCAAAATGCGGGGCGGCTCCAGGAGATCACGGCTGCCGTCCGGGCTGTGGTCCGGGCTGCTGTCCGGGCTGTGGTCCGGGCTGTCGCGCGGGTTCTTCTGCATCGCCGCGAGTATTGTCTCTGCCCGCCCAGGGGGTCAAGCAAGAGTTGGGGAGCGTGGCATCGCGGGCTCCGACCATGTGTGCTGACTTTTGGCGGTCACTGGCATGTGGTAAGGTCTGGCCTCAAAGCTGCTCTTCGAGGCCGGGACATGTCCGCCATCGTCATGGTAAGCAACCACAGAGAGTCTGGAGAGGAGATCGCCCGAGAGGTGGCTTCGCGG
>JAJRWW010000621.1 GCA_024276595.1 Myxococcota bacterium | reverse complement strand
CGTCCCCGTGGCTTTGGCTTTGTGGAGATGTCTGACGACGCATCCTGTCGTGCGGCCATGCAGGCGCTCGACAACCACATGGTGGAGGGACGCAACCTGAAGGTGAACGAGGCCAAGCCTCGCAACACCGGTGGACGCGGCGGTCGCTGGTAACAGCGCTGCCGGTTTGACCGACACCCGCCCCCGCCGTGCGCCCCTGGGCGCTACGGTGGGGGTTTTTTTTGAAGCCTCGCGGTGAGGCTGCCCTCGGCCGGCTGGCTCCGGGAGCCGGGAGTGGGCTGCTTGACTCCGAAGGGCCGGTGGCACAATACTCTCGGGAGAGGCTGGGCTGGCCCGTTACTGAGGGTTGCTACCATGCGTGTGCTCAAGCAGGTTGTCTCAGGCCCCGGTGACCTGAGCCGGTTTCTTGGCGATGACCCAAGTGCGGAGCAGGTCTTTCTGCCCGACGTGGTGGATCTGGAGGTGGGGCAGAGGGTGTGCGTCTGGTTTCACCTCCCGCGCCACCGAGTAGATGTCTACTTGCAGGGGATGGTCGTCTGGAAGCGGGCGCGCCCTTCCCGCGCCCTGGCTGCCGGGGTGGGCCTCGAGCTGAGCCCTGGACAGGTGGCCGAGCTCTCCTTCCTGGAGCGGGTCCGCAACCGCCAGGTGGAGCCCCTTCCCGAGCGCAGGCATCCCCGCACACCCATCCTGGCTCCCTGGTCATGCAAGGTCGTGGTGCCCGAGATCAAGATGTGGAGCCCGGCGCAGGTGACCGACATAAGCCTGGGTGGAGCCAGGATCTGCGCGGACATGATGCCGGTTCACCAGGGAGCCCTGGTGCAGGTCGGCTTGAGCTGGCACTCGGGGACGCGTCACGACCTGGAGCTGGTGTGGTTTCAGGTGGCCGAGGGGCAGGTGCGGCTGGGGCTCAACCGACTGCCCAAGGCCACCATTCACGAGAACGAATGGAGGTCCCTGGTGGAGCGGGCCCGCCAGGCCTTCGAGGCGCTGGACGCCGACTGATGGGCCCTGGGGCGCACCCCCAGGGCCTGGTAACGAGGGAATCCATGCCACTTTGGGACGGCCGCTTCGACGGCGGACCTGGTCGCGAGATGCAGCTCTTCTCCGAGAGCTTGGGGGTGGACCTGAGCCTCTTCGAGGAGGACATAGCGGGCTCCATCGCCCACTGCACCATGCTGGGAGAGGTGGGGCTCATCACCGAGGAGGAGGCCAGCGCTCTGCGGGGCGGGCTCATGGCAGTGCGGGAGGAGCTGCGCCAGGGGCTGTACGAGCCGGACGTGAGCCTCGAGGACGTGCACATGGCGGTGGAGTCGCGCCTCACCGAGCTGCTGGGGGATGTGGGGGGAAAGCTGCACACCGCGCGTTCCCGAAACGACCAGGTGGCCACGGACGTGCGCCTCTGGCTCAAGCCCAGGCTGGCTGGCCTGGACGAGGGGCTCGCCCGTCTGGTGGGGGTTCTGCTGGACCGCGTCACCGCCGACGGCCGCACCCTCATGCCCGGCTTCACTCACCTGCAGCACGGCCAGCCCATCTGGCTGGGCCATCACTTGCTGGCCCACGCCTGGATGCTCTCCCGGGACCGGGAGCGGCTGGCGGGCGCCGCGGCCCGGGTGGACCTGTGCCCCCTGGGGGCGGGCGCCATGGCCGGCACACCGCACCCCATCGACAGGCACCGCACGGCCGAGCTGCTGGGCTTCTCTGGGCTCGTGGAGAACGCCATGGACGCGGTGGCCGCCCGGGATCACCTGCAGGAGGTGGTCTCCGTCTGCGCCATCTGCATGACCCACCTCTCGCGCATGGCCGAGGAGCTGGTGCTCTGGTCCAGCCCCGCCTTTGGGCTGGTGCGGCTCAGCGACGCCTTTACCACCGGGTCGTCCATAATGCCCCAGAAGCGAAACCCCGACGCGGCGGAGCTGGTGAGGGGCAAGGCAGGGCGAGTGTACGGCGACCTCGTGGCGCTGCTCACGATGGTGAAGGGGCTTCCCCTGGCCTACAACCGAGACCTGCAGGAGGACAAGGAGCCGCTGCTGGACGCCCTTGGCACCACGAGGGCATCGGTCTCCATCATGGGCTCCATGTGGGAGAGCTTGACCGTGGAGCGGGAGCGCTACGTCGAGGAGCTGGCCGGGGACTTCCTGCTGGCCACGGAGCTGGCGGACTACCTTGTGGGGAAGGGGGTTCCCTTCCGTGAGGCCCACCAGGTCTCCGGGCGCCTGGTCAGGTGGTGCGAGGAGCGAAACGTGGACTTCGCCGCCTTGACACTCAAGGTGCTGTCGGAGCACCACCCGGCCTTTGGAGAGGACGCCCTCCTCTGGCTGGATCCGGCTGCTGCAGCCGAGCGTCGCCGCTCCATGGGAGGCACCGCGTGGGAGGAGGTGGAGCGGCAGGTGCGGACCCTGAGGGAGACCATCTCCAGCGGCAAGTGAGCGGGTGGGCGGAGTCACGGCCGGGTCGGGCTCACGGCCGGGTCGGGCTCACGGCCGGGCTGCCTGGCGCCTCGATCCCGGCCGGGCTCGGGTCCTGGATCGCTGGAGGCACCTGTGGTGCTCTGGGGGAGGGCGCCGCATGGGGGCGCCGCCGCGCCAGATGATTGGTAGCCGCCTCCAGACCTGTCGCAGGAGCTCACAGTAGCCCATGTTGAACGCGGCCAGGGGCAAAGAGCGATGATCCCCCTGAGCGCTGGCAGCGTGGAGGTAGCCTCTGGAGACGGCCAGGTGTGCCACCGGTCCCTGGAGGCGTATTCGGTAGAGGCGTCGTCCGGTGGCCGGGTTCCACATGGCCACATCTCCGCTCCCAAAGCCTGCCACCACCGTTCCCATCGGGCCGTGAACGATCCGGAGCACCTGGCTGGCCGGGGCGTCCCTGAAGATGGGTGAGGAGACCCTCCCCGCGTCGTCCACCATCGAGATGGAGCCCCCGGCGCGCCCCAGCAGCAAGCTCGAGCCGTGCCCGGCGATGGCGGTGACCTGCCCGCTCACCGGCAGCCGCCTGGTGATCCTGCCAGCCAGGTCGAGCACCAGCGCCTCCCGGTCCGTGGCCACGAGAGGGCGCCCGGTGTCGTCGCTCACGCCTATGGCCCGAGCCCTGGTGGCCAGCAGGCGGGGAGGAGCGGAGCGGGTGAGAAGTTGCGCCCCGCCCTTGCGGATCCGGACCAGGCACCCCTGGCGCACTGCCCGCAGGCTGGCCACATGCATAACCGCACGGTCGAAGATCCGCCTGTCCGTGCGCAGGTCCCAAAGCTGGATGTGGCCACCATAGGTGCGAGCGCAGAGCCAGGCGCCGTCGGATGTTTCGTCTGCCACGCGGGCAGATGTCTCCACCGCGCGGCGCCATTTTCTGGCGTTGGAAGCGCGGGGGTGGCCCCTGGATACCAGGGGGAGCCAGCCGCCATGGGTGAGGATCTCCCCCCCAGCCTTGTGCAGGAGCACGGCTCGCCACAGGGGCCTGAACGTTGCCATGTCGAAGATCTGCACGCTGCCGTCCCGGAAGATGGCAGCGAGCTGCGCCCCGTCTTGGCGGAACTGAAGAGCGGTGGTGGTGTCCGAAAACCCCCTGAGGGTGTGCACCGCTCGGGTGGCGGTGCCAAAGACCCGGATGGTGCCGTCAGAGAGGGCCGCGGCCACCAGGCTCCCCTGCCGAGACATGGTCGCGTGCACGAAGCGGAGCTTCTCGAGCTTGCCTAGCTGCCGGCCCTTGCCGGTGCGAGTGCTCCACAGCCACAGGTCTCGCCTGCTGCGGGTGATGAGCCACCTGCCGTCCTCGCTCAGCTCCATGTCCTGGATCCCGTGACGGTGGCCGCCCCTTTGGCTGAGCAGCTTGCCCGTGCGGGTGCTCCAGAAGCGGAGCTTGCGGTCCTGGCCGGCGGAGTAGAGGACCTCTCCTCTGGGGCCATAGGCCAGCACCCAGACTATGCTCTTGTGGCCCTCGATGGGTCGCAGGAGGCGCCCAGTGGTCGTGTCCCAGAGCCGGATCGAGCCGTTGAAGGAGCCAGTGGCCAGCCTCCTTCCGTCCCGGCTGAAGGCGTAGGATCGCACAGGCCCCTTGTGGCCGCCCAGGAGCTTGGGTTGGCTCGGGTCGCGCAGGCTCCACAGGCGCGCCGTGGGCTCTGTCACCGAGAAGGTGATCAGCTGCCTGGCGTCCCGGTCAAAGCCCAGGCCATAGGGCTGTCCCCCCAACAGCACGCCGCGGAGCTTGCCCCCCGGAAGCGACCAGATCTTCACCGAGTCGTCGTTGGCGCCGCTGGCCATGGTCCTGCCATCGCGGCTCACCTCCAGGTTGATGATCACCTTGGTGTGGCCGGTCTCGATGGGAGTCACCTTGCCGGTCTCCAGGTCTCTGAGCTTCAGCCTCCGGTCCGTGTACAGGACCACCTGGCTGAAGCTGGGCGTCAGCGCCGCGGCGAAGAACTGCTCCTTGTCGTCGTCTGATGCGAGGGCTGATGTCTGCCTGGAGGAGAGGTCAAAGACGCGCAGCACCGAGATGGTCTTTGTGGCCAGGAGCGGTCGGGTTGGGTGGTAGCGGACCCCGCGCACCCCGCCGCTGTGTCCCTCGATGGTTCTCTCCACCGTGCCGGAGGCCGGGTTCCAGATGCGCACATTGTCGCCGTTGCTTCCGGAGGCCAGCCGGGCTCCGTCCGGGCTGTAGTCCAGCGAGAGGATCCCTGCCCTGTGGCCACGAAGCACCCTCAGGGATCGTCCCGAGGTCGGATCCCAGACACGGATGGAGCGATCATAGGAGCCGGACGCAAGCCGGCCGCCATCCGGTCGCCAGGCCAGGCTCCGCACCGCGGAGGTGTGACCCACGAGGGTGCGCAGCTCCTTTCCCGTGCTGGGGCTCCACAGCCTCACGGTGTTGTCCGGGAGCGAGGCGCTGCTGGCCAGGAGAGCGCTGCCAGGAGCGAAGCGGACAGAAAGCACACCAGAGGTGTGGCCGCGCATCACCCGGCGCAGCCTCCTGGTCCGCGTGCTCCACAGCCTGACGGTGCGGTCTCGCCCCCCGGAGGCCAGCCAGCGGTTGTCTGGGCTGAAGTCCAGGGCCATCACGGGCTCGGTGTGGCCAGCGAGGCGGGCCGGATGGCCTCCGGCCAGATCCCACAGCCAGATGGTGCCGTCTCGAGATGCGGCCGCCAGGAGCCTTCCGTTCCTCGACAGGGCCAGGCCCGCCAGGGAGCCCTGCGGGCTCCGCAGGATTCGCGTGACCCGGCGAGTGTCCACGCCGACAAAGTAGATGGCCTTGTTGCTCTCCGCGCAGGAGACCAGGGTCCGGCCGTCCGAGGTGAACACCGGCTCGCAGGCGCCATCCATGGAGGGGCGCTTCCAGTGAAGCGAGCGGCCCATGAGGCGCAGCCAGATGGCGCGGGCCAGGGGCGAGTCGGAGAGCTCCAGGGAAGACCGCAGGCGGGCCCGGGCCTCTGGGAGGTCTCCCCGGGCCAGGGCCGCCCCTGCGCCCTCCCTGAGGGCCTCGGCCCAGTTGCGCCTGGCCCTGCGGAGCCCGGCCTCTGCGCGTCCCTTCTGATGCTCTGCTCGGCGCTGCGCGGCGCGGGCCTGGTTTCGCTGGCGAGTGACCTCTCCCTTTTGGAAAGCCAGGACCACCGCCACGAGGACCAGAGCGCCGAGTACTGTCGCCATGGCCAGGCGGCGTCGACGGACCCGCCATCGTTGCCTGGCCTGGCCCGCGAGGATGAACTCCCGTACCAGCTTCGGGACGCCGCCGGTCACGTGAGCCAGTGCCCGGGATGCCTCCCGCAGGGCGTCTCCCTCCCATACCTCTGCGTCTCGCCGCCCGCGCCGCTCCCAGAGCATCGCGGCCTGATTCGCCTCGGCCAAGAAGACCTGCTCCTCGCGGCTCTCCTCCACCCAGCGGCGGAGGCGGTCCCAGCCCAGGATGAGCGACTCGTGTACCAGCTCGCACACCGTCTCGGTGGCCTCCTTGGAGCGGGCCTTGCGGCGGATCACCGTGCGCGCCTCGATGAGGCGGTCCAGCACGTCTGCCGCCTCCGGCCCCAGCCCGTCCAGCAGCGCCGCCATGGAGACCACCTGGCGAGTGCCCGAGGAGGTGACCAGGCGCACCATGAGCTGGCGAGCGGCGGCCACCTGCCCGGCGGAGAGGCCGTCGAGCATGGACTCGGCGTGGTGGGCGAGAGCGCCGGCGACGCCCCCAACCGAGCGGTAGGCCTCCCTGGTGAGCAGCTTGCGCTTGCGGTCGCGTTGCTTCCAGAGGGACTCCCCGGCGAACTGCAGCAGCGGCAGGGCGGCTGGCTCGCCGCGGACCTCGGCTACCATCTCCTCCACCAGGTCGTCGTCCTCATAGCGGTAGCCCACGCCCTCAAGTGGGCGCACCAGGATCTCCCGCAAGGAGTCCGGGCCTGGGCTGCGCAGCACCGTCACCCGGCTCAGGGCCCGTCGCGCGGCGTCGCCAGCCGCCAGGCGGCCCAGGAAGTCGTCGCGCAGGGTGAACACCACCCTCACCGGACCGGCCGGATCGTCGGAGGCGTTGGCGATGGCCTCCATGAAGGCGGCCCGCTCCCGGTCGCTCCCAGTCATTGTGTAGAGCTCTTCTAGCTGATCGACAAACAGCAGCACCCGCGCCTGCTCCCGCTCCGCCAGCGCGGACAGGAGCAACGCCAGGCGGGTGGGAGAGTCCAGCAGGGAGGTCTCCATGTCATCCAGATCCGCTGGCTGGTGAGAGTCGAAGAGCTGGGGAGCGAGCCCTGGCCGGGGGCTCTCTCTGGTGCCTGTGGCCGGCTCGCTGGACGTGGTCGGAGTCACGGGCGCTCCAGCCGTAGCGGCAATGGTTGGGGCGGTCTCCAGGAGCCCCTGCCCGGTGCCCGGGGCGGCCGGGGCCGCCACGGTCTCGTCCAGCGCCAGGTCGGGAGGGGGTGGGCCTGCCTCCCCG
>JAJRWW010000620.1 GCA_024276595.1 Myxococcota bacterium | reverse complement strand
TCGCTCGTCTACGGGAAAGCTGCGGCAGACCTCTGGAGCCCTGCGCACCCCCCCACAGTGGGGCACGGATCTCCGGTGATGGCGCCCGCCCTGGGCTCGAATGCCGCCAACCTGGCTCACCTGGGAGCCAACACTGGTGACGACGTGAAGACCGCCCTCATGGCGGCGGTGGACCCCAACGGCAACCCCATCTCGGCTCCGAGCATGGCCACCCAGGCCCTCACCGACCCTCCCTCGGCCAGCGCCTCGGCGCCGACTGTGTCTCCACCGCTCGAGCCACCGCGCCCTGCCGCGCAGGCACAAGCGACCGCGCAGGCCCCCGCGACCGCGCAGGCCCCCGCGACCGCGCAGGCCCCCGCGACCGCGCAGGCCCCCGCGACCACGCAGCCCTCTCCGACCCCTCCGCCCACGGCGCCTGCCGATCTGCTCTCCCTTGCCTTCCAGAGGTTCCAGCCCCTCTTCTACGTCACTGACCGCCAGCATGCCTTCGCCTTTGCCATCGACACTGCCATGGGCCTGGTGCCCTCCCAGGCTGGTGTTCTCCTGCTATACGACTACCAGGCTCGAGATCTCTACTCGGCGGTCATTCGCGCCCCCTCAGGGGCCCCCATTCCTGGCTACCGCTCCGCCCTCGCCGACGGGGTGGCGGGCTTCTGCGCCACCCAGGGGCTTCCCCTGGCCCTCTCGCGGTGGGACCGCGACACCCGTTTCAGCTCGGTCCTCGGCACCCAGTGTGGGCTGGACGTGTTCACCCTCGCCGGGGTCCCGGTGCAGTACCAGGGTCACCTGTACGGCGTCCTGGAGCTGGCCAACCGCCAGGCAGGTGGAACGTACACATCGGAGGAGCTCAACGCCCTGGCCTACATCGGCCGCCAGCTCGCCGAGCGGCTCTCCACCACCCTCTCGAGCCGGCTGCCGGGCTAGCTCTCCCCCCTCTTGTAGAGGGCCGACGGTCACCAGGCCGGGATGGTGGGGATGGACTGAGGGTCGGTGTCCATGGTCGCCAGGAAGTGGGTGTAAATGGTGACGCCGTCTGGATTTCGGGTGAGCACGAAGTGGCCGTCGTAGGAGCCGTCCGTGTCTAGCTGCACCGCTCCCTCCGTGAGGGTGCCGCCCCAGCGGTCTCCGGTCACGGGCGGGTCCAGCTCCCCAACGTAGTCCATGGGCTCGAGCACCGGACGCACCAGGTGGGCACCGGCGGCGCGGATCAGCGCCTGGCCGGTGGCGTTGGGGCTGTACGTGTCACCCAGGCCGTAGGAGATGAGCGCGTGGCGTGGCTCCATGCCAGCAGGGGGCTCCAAGAAGAGCAGCGGCCCGTAGTTCAGGGTGTCCACCGGCTCGAAATAGAGCTGCAGCAGGTTCAGCACCGGGTGAGTGTTGCTGATCGCCCCGTCGGCCAGCACATAGGGCACCGCGCCGGCGATGTCCACGGGGCTCGTCTTTGCCAGCAGCGACTCGATGAGCAGGCCGCCGCCCCCGGAGTAGACCACGCCCTTGATGCGCGGCTCGAAGGGGGCTGCGATTCCGCCGGTCATCACGCCCTGTGAATGGCCAAAGAGGTAGATCCGGTTGGGGTCCAGCCTCACCTCGCCGATGGAGTTTACCAGCTCGGCGAACCCCTCCACCACTCGAACGAGCTGGAAGACATCTGCCGCGCCCTGCAGGGGGTTGTGGTGAGCTGCCTGGGGGTTGGCAAAGTTGAAGAACAGGTAGTCGGGGTCGGTGTCGCTCTCCCCGCGGCGATCCCCGTGCACAACCTGGTCGATTCCGATCACCGCCATGTGGGTGACCACCCCTCCCCCAAGGTCCACCTCCGCCAGGTTCACGGCAACCCCGTTTTCGAAGTGACTGCGAAAGGATCCGCCAGTGCCGTGAAGGTAGATCACCACAGGCCATCCATCCGGGGGCATGGTGGCATTGCTGGGCACAGACAGGCCAAAGCACACGTCCTGCTCGGACTCCAGAAGCGGAGTGCCATCTGCGCTGTAGGCGATCTCCCCGCCGCTCTCCTCGTAGGGCGGGGTTCCCCGCTGGAAAACGGGCGTCGTGAAGCGCCCGTGGATCTCGTACACGTCCGGGTCCTCACCCATGCAGCCCCTCTGGTGCTCGGCCCCGGTCAGCCCGTCGTCGCAGGGGGATGTCATGGCCCCCTCGCACAAGGTGATGTCCTTCACGTCCGGCGCCGGCACGGCGGGGCTCTGGCGGATCACCTGGCGGAGCAGGGGCGGTACCCTGTCGGGATCCATGGTGGTAAAGACCGCCGCGGCTACGACCCGCGAGCCGTCCACCTGAGCATCCATGGGCAGGGTCGTGTCGGCCAGGAAATCCCGCAGGGGCCCGTAGGCCAGCCAGGCGGCCTGCATGTCCGCCTCCGCGGGGGCGATCTCGCCCAGCATGGCCGCGAAGTCATCGTCTGCCGCGGGGGGATCTCCCTCCGCGCTGAGGATGCTGTCGAGCAGGATCACTGCGTAGGTGGTCCGGTGGCGCAGGGGGTAGCCACCCATGGGGCGAATGGCCAGCCAGTTCTGGCAGATGTACCGGCCAGCACCCGTGCTGGCCGAGAAGCCCCAACCCGAGTGGCGGTCCCCGTAGCCCGGGGAGCTGGGGTCTATGTTCACAAACAGCATGTTCGGGTCATCCCCAACGATGGCAAGGCTGCCAAAATCCACTGCCCGGCTGAACCGGAAGTAGGTCGTTGTGGAGAGCCCAAAGCCGTCCGCCTCCGCCTCGATGGCGTCAATGTAGCGGGTGACCAGCGAGCCGGTCACCAGGTCACCGGGGTCTGGGTGGCCAGAGAGGTCCACGTGCCCGTCCCGCAGCCTGATGTCATTGGGGAATGGGAGCCGGTAGAACTCGATCTCGCCGGTTGTCTCCCCACGGGGCACCTCGAAGAACACCCGGAAGGGGCCCGGGTCGCTCGCCTCCGGCTCGCAGGTGACGCCTCCAAAAACTGGTATCGGCTCACACACCTCCTGCCAGCAGGTCAGCCCTCCAATGCACTGGGCCGCCTCGCGACACTCCTCGCCGCTGCCCACCCGTGGAGCGCAGAGCCCGTCCTGGTCGCAGAAGTAGTCCCGGCGGCACTGCTCGTGGCTCGCGCAGTCGTCCCCTGCGCCGCCCGGCCTGTGACAGGCCCCGTCCTGGCCGTCACAGTACAGGCCGAGCTCACAGTCGGTCCCCTCTGCGCAGGCATCGCCCTCCCCTCCAGTGCCGGCGTCACCGGGGTTGGCGCACAGACCTGCTCCAGAGCACAGCAGTCCCAGCAGGCAGTCCTCGGTGCCCCCGCAGGCGTCCCCCAGGGTCCCAAAGCCCGGCTGGGCGCAGTAGCTCTCCCCGCCACAGACATAGTCCACCTGGCAGTCGTCCGTGGATCCACACTCCTCGTCCAGGCCAGCCGTGCCAGGGTAGCCAGGTCGCTGGCACGTGCGGTCCCTGGCGCAGACATAGGGCACCGCGCACTCGTAGGTGGCCGAGCACTGCTCACCCTGCTGCTTGCCAGGGTCCCTCCCGCCGCAGGCGGCCAGCAGCCACAGTGGCGCAAGGGAGAGGACTGACATTCGAAAAGAACGAACCCACGGTGCCCGGATGCTCATAGGACCCTCCTCGATGGAGATTGTATCACGAAAAGGCGCCTTGGCCGTCTGGGCCTGGTCCACCGAGGGAGGTTCCGGCACTGGCTGGCTCGGCGACGATATCACCTTCAACACGGGCCTCGACTCATACCACTACTTCGTGGACTCCATGACCCAGGGCGCCTACGTCTTCGCCTCTGTGGACGACACCACGGTGG
>JAJRWW010000055.1 GCA_024276595.1 Myxococcota bacterium | reverse complement strand
TAGTCTCTCGCCCTCTTTCGGTACCCTTCCAGGTCAGGAGGAACAGATGCCCCTATCCGGAACCTTTGACACGATGCAGCTCACCGACGTGATCCAGTGGATCCACACCACCGAGCAGTCGGGCACCCTCACCGTGTCTGTGGAGCTGGAAGACACCCACCTGGTGTTCAGGCAAGGGGAGGTGGTGGCCGTTGGCTCGGACGATCCCTTGCGGCTGGACCTGGGGCAGACTCTGCTGGCCCGCGGGGTCATCGGAGAGGAGCAGCTCGTGGACGCCCTCGACCGGGCCGGTCCAGGCCGCTCCATCGTGGAGGCCCTCGTGGAGGCGGGAGCCCTGGACGCCCAGGAGGTGGGACGCCACCAGGTGGAGCATATCTTCGACTTCGCCCTGGACCTGTTTCTGCACCAGGACGGGAGCTTCTTCTTCTCCACGAACACGTCCTCCACCCACCTGCTTTTTCCCGAGGAGATCCCGGCGGAGAACCTGCTCTCTCAGCCCATCTCCACGCAGAAGCTGCTCCTGGACGCCATGCGGCAGCTCGACGAGTGGCAGCGCATCCAGGCGGTCTTTCCCAACCCGTACGTCATCGTCCACGCCCTCGACGGGACCTCGGATAACCTCGTCTGGAGGGAGCTGCGGCGGACAGGGGAGCTCATGTCTGTGGGCGAGCTCACGCTCCGGCTGGGCAGGAGCCGCTTCCTGGTGCACAAGCTGCTCTTCGAGGCCTACCAGGCGGGCCTGGTTGCCCTGGACGAGCGCTCCGCCATCCCCGCCGACAAGATCCGCAACGAGCCGGTGGACCTGCTGCTCCACAACGCGCGCATCCTGGTGGGGGAGCGCCAGCACGAGGAGGCCAGGCAGGTGCTGGCCACGGTGCTCAACGTGGAGCCCAGCAACCGGGAAGCCAGGGCGCTCCTGTCGGAGCTGCGGGGAGCCCACCTGGCATCTTTGTACGAGCAGATGCCGCCCCACCGGGTTCCCGTGCTGACCAAGAGCCCCGAGGAGCTCCGCGACATGGACCTCACCCCCTCTGAGCGATACCTGGCCTCCCGCCTGAGCGGCCGCTGGGACGTGGCCTCGCTGGTGGTGACCACCCCCCTGTCCGAGCTCAAGACCCTCCGGACCCTTCAGAAGTTCCTCCACGCTGGGGTCGCGCGCCTGTCTGACTGAGCGAGACGCCGTTGGGCGACGCCGGTCACGCTGGAAGCGCGGCCATCTTCATTCGCAGCTCCACGTCGGTGAGAAAGAACAGGCAGAACAGGGCGTCCCGTTTTGTGGGCTCGGCCTGCCGAAGGATCCCGCGCAGCCGGGAGTAGTAGGGCCCCGGCACTCCGACCATGAGCAGGGCCTCCGCCAGGGGGGATCCGTCCTTGCCCGCCACCCCCACGTAGTCGCGCAAGAGCCCGTCAGCCCGCCGCACGGCCGAGCCGTAGTCCCCTCGCTCGATGTCCCCCTCCATGGCCAGGATCTGGTCCCTGTCGGTGACAGACTCCCACAGGTCCGAGAGGGTCAAGCCCCTGGGGCTCACCTCGGGCCGCTCGTCCTTGATGCTGAAGGCCTGCAGGTCCGTCCTGGTGTGCAGCGCGTGCACGAGGGTCCGCTCCACGCTCGGAGCGACCTCCGGGGCGCTGCCAAACTCGGGGGCGGGACGAGACTGGGCCTTCTCCCGGTAGATCCCCTTGGTCTTTAGATCCTGGAGCACCTCTCGAGTGATTGCCTTGAGGGAGGCGAAGATCCCTCTCCCGTCCAGGGCGCAGGTCTCAAAGCGAGGCTCCCCCCGGCGCCGGAGCTCCTGGTCGAGATCCTCCACACTCATGATGTTGGGCAGGTCGCGCTTGTTGTACTGGAGCACCAGGGGCACGGTCTGGGGGTTCATTCCGTGCCCCCGGAGGTTCTCATCGAGGTTGTGCAGGCTCTCCACGTTCGCAATGAGCCGCGCCTCCTGGGAGTCGGCCACGAACACCACCCCGTCGGCCCCCTGGAGGACCAGCTTCCGGGTGGCGTTGTAGTGCACCTGACCGGGCACCGTGTAAAGCGACATCCTGATGGTGAAGCCGCTAATCTTCTTGAGCTTCACCGGGAGAAAGTCGAAAAAGAGGGTCCTGTCCACTGCCGTTGCGAGGGAGACCATCTCCCCACGGTTCTCATCCGGCAGGCTCCTGTGGATGTGCTGAAGCGAGGTGGTCTTTCCGCCCAGCCCTGGACCGTAGTAGACCATCTTGACGTTGATCTCTCGGGTGTGGTGGTTTATCGACGACATGGTCCCCGGTTCCCTCCCAGCTCTGGCGCTGGCTAGTTCGTGGACGAGAAGTAGATTGGGTTGGTGACCCCGAAGGCGTCCTTTCCCGGGTGCAGGGGGCTCAGGTCACCGCCCCCGCGGACGTGGAAGATCACCCAGCTCCGGCTCCGGCCGCTGTCCACATCCACCACCACCTCCAGCTCGTATCGCCTGCCCGGCCCAGGCTCCAGGTCCGGGCCCAGAGGCAGCCACTCGGTGGTCACACCGTTGACGATGACCTCCAGCTCCGTGGCCTCGATCCAGCTAGTGGTCTGCACCGTCACCGTGAAGGTCGTGGTGGCATCTCCGGTGGTGAAGCTGTCACCTATCCGCTCGCCCCCCGGACCCTGGGCGTTGACATAGATGCCCCCGCTGACGAACACGTCCGCCTACAGGAGCGCCTCGCGCAGCAGGTATGGCTCCACCAGGCTCGGGTCGTCGTGCCCGAAGTACACGCAAGAGCGGGGATAGCCGGTGGTGCCCGTGCGCAGGTGGTGGTTGTCGGAAGAGCCCACCACGACCATGCTCCGACCGCCCTCCAGGAAGGAGAACCAGTCGGCCACGGAGTCGTCCCGGTTGGCATCGAAGGACGAGTTGTTGAAGGCCTCTACCATGTCGAAGCTCTCGCTCCACAGCTCGTTGCCCTCACCTGTCTCGCGGTCATAATCGGCGGCGTTGAAGTAGCCCATGAAGGTGCCGCTGCGGGGGTGGTTCACGATGATAAGCGGCTGCTCCGGCCGGGCGTGCACCATGTCGAACACATCCCCTGGCAGGCGGTCGATCCAGTCGGGCGCGCCGTTGTTCAATGCCTCAGGGTCGGGCTCGATGGGGACGACCCCGAAATGTCCCCACACGAAGGTGGTCAGCTCCAGGGAGGTTATGCCTCGCGCCATGCCCTCCAGGCCCAGCGCCTCCACGAGGGGGTCGGGGGCGGTGATCCACTCGTGGTCGGAGAACAGGGGAAGGTCCAGCCCGTCGGCCACCTGGCCCTTGATCTTGAAGTCCACCGGGTCGCTGGAGTCGGCCGAGAAGAAGGTGTGCACGTGAAAGTCCGCGCACAAATAGCCGGTCGTGTCCACGCTGCGCAGCAGGGGGGCTACTATCTCCACTGGGGTGGTGGTGTCCACCTGCACTGTGGTGTCGAGGAGCTCGTACTCGTACCCCCTGCTGACAATCACCCGGTGCTCACCGGGAGGGACTATGAGCGTGGCCTCCCCCGTGGTGGAGAAATGCTGGATGAGCCGCCCCCGCACCTCGTCCAGGACACCGTAGCTGTCCGGAGTGGGCTCGGGCTCCACTGTGGGGATGACCTGAGCTCGCACCGGGATCCCCTCCAGGGTGGACGCGTCGGTGGCGGTCACGTGGATCACCCCGTGGGCAGCGAAGGCGAGGCTCACGCTGTCGGTGCCCGGCGCCACCTCCTGGCCTGGGTGGGTCGGGTAACCCTTCACCTGGGGCACCAGCCTGACCGCCTCCTGCGGGGGCGCGTGGATTGTGAACGCGCCCGAGCTGTCCGTGCGCCCCCGGCTCAGGTAGTCCCCGTCCGCGCTGAGCTCATGCACCCAGGCGCCTGCCAGGGGCGCCCCGTCGGCGTCGGTCACCACGCCGTCGATGGCCCTCCAGGCGGGCTCCCCGTCCACCTCCCGGATGACCTCTCGGAGGCCGTCGTAGCCGGGTCCACCGACGACTATCTCGGAGTGGTCCTGCTCGAAGAAGGTGCACGGATCCACGAGCATACCAGGACCAATGAAGAGCTGCAGGCCGCTCTGCTCGATGCCGAAGTTGAGGGGGCCATTGGGAGAGCGCCAGGCGAAGCCCACCTCACCGCTCACAAAGCCCACCCAGTCGGAGCCGCCCACGGGCCTGTCGAAGCCCTTGCGCTCGGTCACGAGCTGGTTGCGGTTGTAGTGGAAAAAGCCGTACAGCTCGAAGCGCTGCAGATCCAGGTGGCGGTCGGAGGTGTTCACGATGCCCAGCCGAACGGTGACCACCGGCGAGCCCGGCTCCAGGATGTAGTCGTAGTACCCCGGCATCTCCACTTCGGAGCCCAGGGCGGCCCCCACCAGGTCCCGCAGAAATGGGATCTGCTCGTAGGTGCCCTTTACCCGCACCACGGCGGCCCCGCCATCCGATCCGTCCGCCAGCACGGTCACCGACTCGGGGTTGATCATCTCCGCGCCCAGGCCCATGAGGGTCTCGTTGTAGTTGGACTGCCCCCTGGGGCGACCGTCCGCCCCCACCTCGTCCAGCGCCAGGATCTCCCCGCCGAACCGGGCGTACCCGTCGGAGATGCCGCCGTCCTCGATGTAGACTGCGATCCTGCTGTTGATGAGCAGAAAGTCCCCGAGCCTGATGCGCTGACGACCGTGGTGGGGCTGGACGATCCAGCTCACGTCGGAGATCCTCGCGGCCCGGGCCTCCCCCGCGGTCATGGCGCCCAGAGGGTCGGCGTGACCGTCCGGATCTCCCTCCTGGATATCTCCCGACGAGAGATTGCAAGTGGGCGAGCTGTTGTTGTTGTTCGCGTTGCCGCCGCCACCAGAGTCGCCGCACCCGAGCAGGGTGCCCAAATAAAGCGCAGCAACGAGCAGGAGGCCGCGCCCCACCAAGGAACCGGGAGAGCGAACAGTGACCAGTGGAGACAGGGCCGATGTGCAACTATTCCTCATGGTCCACTAATATCACGTCCCCGACGACGCTGTCACCGCCGATCCGACAGATGCAGGCGTGCTATGCTTTGACAGCCCCGTCCCTGGCCGGCTACGATAATGGTGCAGGTTACTGCGTGCCCCCTCAGGGGAGCCTCCGCCTGCAATGGGAGGATCATGGTGCTCAATACAAGTGGCGTTTTCGGAAGACACGGCCCCGGACTGGCCAGCGGTTGTGCCCCTGGGGCCGCCCTGGCTGCGCTCGTCCTGGCGTGGGTGGTCACCTCGGCGGCCTGGGCCCCCCTCGTGGGCTGCGGGGGCAAGACTGGCAGCAACGACACCCCGGACGCGGCAGCCTACTGTGAGAACGAGGATGACTGCCTCGCCGGCTTCACCTGCGAGCAGAACGTCTGCGTGTCAAAGGACGCCGGGGTGGAGCCCGACGTGGCCGCGGGAGACCCTGCCATCGTGGTGGATCCCGTCCAGGCGGACTTCGGCAGCCCGGTGGTAGGGGGCGAGGTCATCATCCCGGTGACCATCCACAACACCGGCACCGGAGACCTGGAGATCATCGACATCAACGTAGCCGAGAACGACGCAGTCCCCGAGTACTCCTTCGACCCACCCGCCTCCATGACCATCCCCCCCGCCGGGAGCGAGGAGATGAGCGTCGCCCTGCGCCCCACCGACGACGAGATCGACGTGGGGCAGCTCCTCATCACCAGCAACGACCCCGCCACGCCCACCGTGACCGTGGACCTGCTCTCCTCCTGGAAAGGCATCGTGGACCTCAGCGTCTGCGTGGAGACCGAGGATGCCAGCGGGGCCGAGTGCGAGAACCCCCCGGAGATCGCCTACGGCACCGTGACCTACGGCACTGCCTCGGCCCGCACCCTCTATGCCTGGAACGCCGGTGACGGCAACAAGCTCATCACGGTGGAGGATGTGCAGGTCAGCACCACCGCGGCAAGCCACGATCCGCTCTACCAGGTGACGCTTTTCGAGCTCCTCGAGGACCCACCCGGGTCGGGCAACTTCGAGGAGAGCCCGGTGACCCTGCCCTTCCTCTTGACCCCCTTGGCCGGCGGGATTGCGCCCTCTCGGCTGTACGCACGCGTCACCTTCACCGCCAACACGGACGGCTTCAAGATCCTCGACGGGGACTCCCTGATCATCACAACCACCAACACCGACGACCCCATCGACCAGGACACCTCCATCCCCATCACCGGGCTGGTGGAGGGCTGCCCCCCGGGCCTCGTGGACCTGAACGGGGACCCCGTGGACGGCTGCGAGTACACCTGCCAGATCACCAACGGAGGGGTGGAGACCTGCGACAACCTGGACAACGACTGCGACGGCTTCGTGGACGGCTTCTCAGAGAGCTGCTACACCGTGGGGGACGGTGGCTGTGACCCGGACGGGTCCAACTGCCAGGGCATCTGCCAGGGGGGCACGCGCGACTGCAACCTGGGCGTCTACTCCACCTGCGTGGGGCAGGTGGGGGCGCAGACCGAGGCCTGCGACGACCTGGACAACGACTGCGACGGCGTGATCAACAACGGCCTCGGCGGCGGGAAGGACACCTGCTCCACGGCCGAGCCCAGGCCCAATAGGCCCGAGGACACATCCACTGACAGCATCAGCGGCTTCATCCCCACCGGAGACGAGGACTGGTACGTGATCACCTTCACCGACCTGCCCGACAGCAACGAGGACGACTTCAACGCCCACCTCTGGTTCGACGGCGGCGCCGGAGACTTCCGAATGGACATCTACAGCGCCTGCGGCGGCTCGGTGCTCACCTGCGGGGCGGGCGGCAACAGCCAGGGCATCACCGAGTTCTCCTTCAACGCCTTTGGGGAGATCTCCACTGACTGCGCCCAGGACAACTCCTGCATCGACCACTCCTTGACCCTCTACATCCGGGTCTACCGTGTGGCCTCTGCCGTCCCCCTGTGCGAGGCCTACACGCTCATGGCCCAAAACGGCTGACCGGACGTGGAGCCCCGGCCCCCCTGGCCACCTCGCCACCCCCTGCCCTCACCTCTGGATGCTCGCGACAACCTGCGACAAAAATGTCTGGGTCATGCCAGGTTCCGGGGCTCTGATCGCACGCCCTGGCGCCATCCCTGGATCCCGCCCCGCCCCCACATGACCAACTTCATGGTACAATCGACGTGGTTGCTGGTTCTGTTTCCGGGCGCCAGGGCTGGCACGGATCCTGATATGTCCACCTCCCATCAGGAGGAACAGATGGCAAACACCCACAGACACGCTGACTCAACTCCTGTCGGCTCCTCGCGCCAGGCCAGGCTTCGACCGGTGGCCGCGGCCACTGAAGCTGGCTACCCCCCGCTCTCCCATCACCGCTCCCTTCGCCGGGCAGCGGCCCACCGGGCCTCCAACGCCCCCGAGCACCTGCCCTCACGCAGGGCCTTCCTCAAGGGCGGGCTGCTGCTGGCCGGAGCGGGCGCCCTGGCCACTGCATGTGACGGCCTCTTCTCCGGCCAGGTGGACGGAGGCCTCTCCCAGCCGGACTTTTTCTCGCTGCGCTTCCCCGCGGCGCCGGGTGAGCGGGAGCTCTGGCTGGCCGACGGTGCCCATGCCCGCTTCTACGTGCTGGCGCTGACCTACGAGGAGGACGTGGCCTTCTTTGTGGACAACGAGCGGGATGCCTTGACAGGCCTCATCGCCGACGAGCTTTCTGTGAGCACCTACGGCGATCTCGCCAGCCCCAGCGGCCTGGTCGCCGCCGAGGATCGCATCCGCGGCCTGCTGGACCAGGCCTACAACGACGACGTGGGCGACACGGCCTCGGGCTGGTTCCAGGAGGTGGAGCTGACCCTCACCGCCCTGGATCCGCTCTAGAGGCTGCGCCTCAGACCGACGAGGCGGTGTCGACCAGGGGTGTGCGCTGATGTTGGTGTTTCTGCCCGTATCTGGGGCCTCGCTAGCCTGACTGTAGAGGGGAGCTCTGCGGTTCCCCTCCCCCGGAAGCAAAGCTCCCGAGGACCCCCTCCCCTCAGCACGGCGACACTCGTCGCCGGCCGGCGCACGTGCGCCGGCTGGTTCGTGCCGCGTCGTGCGCCTGATCCAAAGCTTGACTCATTTGCGACAGATTCTCGTCCTCGAGGGATCTAGCACGATCTTTCTCTCGCCTCGCCCATCTCACCGCGCCAGGGCGGGAGCGTGTCAGAGCCTCCCGGTCACCTGGATGGGCGCACCTGGGAGCCGCGCACGAGCTCCCGCAGCCGCCGAGCCGCACCGCGCGCACGAGCAGAGCCCTTGTGGCGTCTCAGAAAGCGCCTCAGGGCCGCTGCCTCGGCGCGCCGGCGCCCCAGCGCTCCCAGGGCCCTGATGCGCCCCCACTCAGCCTCTGGCGCCAGCGCGCCCCCGCCGCTGGAGAGATACCGCTCGAAGCTCCGGAGGGCGGCCGCTGGCTGGCGCAGGTGCTCCAGCAGGATCAGGCCGCGGGAGACCATGGCCGCTCTGGCCGCACCCACGCCTGGGAAGCGCTCGATGAGCTCCTTGTACGCCGTGGCTGCCTTGCGCCAGCTTCTGGCCGCACGCCTGGAGCGAGCCACACGCAGCAGCTCCCGCCAGCCGACGCCGCTCACCGCGCCGGCCCCTCCGAGCTCACCCGCCGGCCCCACCGGTTCTGGCGGCGATGAAGGCCGGGGACGCAGCCGCACGAGCTTGAAGTCCCGCTCGACCTCCGCCGTGGCCCCGAGCAGCAGCCGCTCGTGCACCGGCGTGAAGCCATCCAGCTCCAGCTCCAGCTCCCGCTGCCCCTCCGCCACCAGGGCGTCCAGGGGGGTCACCCCCAGCAGCAGACCATCCAGGCGCACCCGGGCGCCAGAGGGCTCGGTGCGCACCGACAGGTGCGCCGACCTCAGCCCGCGGAGCAGGGCCAGCAGCCGGGCGCGGCGCCACAGACCTTTTGCCATCCCTCCATCGATGGCCTCTGCGCTCCGCGCGCCGAGGAGCCTGGTCCAGCCGCGGGTCAGGCGCCGGGACACGCCAGCCGGCCCCAGGATCTCCACGGCCCCCCGCAGCACCGAGACGCGGACACCGCCAGCCCCCTTGCTCACCGAGAAGATGGTCCCGGTCACGAGCACCGAGCGCTCGTCCACTCTGACGGCGAACTGGTCGAGCCCAGGCCCTGGATCCACCGAGACGAGCAGCTCGCCCGACAGCAGCCGCAAGCCCTCGGCCCCCCGGGATCCGCCCGCGAGCCTCACCCTGGTTCCCGAAGATAGCAGCACCGCCACACGCGAGCCCATGCGAAGGGCCACTCGCCCGGCGCCCACCCGCAGCTCGCCCCCGGAGGCGAGCCTCTCCCCCGGCATGACCACCGCCCCGGCAAGGCGCGCCTCGCCGGCGACCAGCGCGGCCGTAACCTCCCCACGGCGAGCCTGCCCGTCCGCCCGCGCCACCGCCCCCCCCGACCGCAGGGGAGCTCGCTCCGCCTGGCCATGGACTATGAGGGCCGCCACGCCGAGGGCGGTGAGGGCCGCCACTGCAGCGGAGATCCAGACGGTGCGAAGCACAGACCCCGCCCTCCTGGGGCTCGCCAAGGAGTCGCCTCTGTGCAGGGACCCCTCGGAGCCCGCGTGCTCCTGCGGCCAGGCCTCGTCCATGGCCGCCCCAATGACCCTCCTGGCGGCCAGCTCGTCTGCTTGCAGACCTGAGCCATCGGGCTCCTGGCGGACCACCTCCAGGGCCCGGGCGAGCGCCCCGCAAACCTGGCACTCGGCCAGGTGCTGCTCGACCTCTGCGCGCTCCCGGGCCGTCAGCTCGAGCCCGTTGGCCAGCTTCATCTCCAGCTCGTCGTGCCGCCTGCACCCCTGTGGAGCCATGCGCTTCGCTCCGCTCATTGCCGCCTCCCGCGAGCCCAGTCCCTGAGCAGATCGTCCGTCTCCACCAGGCGGCGGAGCTGCCTGCGAGCCGCCCGGAAGTCGTTCTGGACCGTGTGGAGCCTCGTGTCGGTGAGCGCCGCTATCTCCGGCATGGTGTAGCCGTACACCGACCTGAGCACCATCACCATCCGCCGCCTCGGAGCCAGTCGCTGCAGCAACCTGGCCACGTGGTCCCGTAGCTCCTCGCGCCCCAGGGAGCGCTCCGGATCATCCTGGTCGTGGGGCCGCCGCTCCACCTGGTCCGCCGGGGGAAGATCGCCCCGGCGACCCTCCCGCCGCAGCTCACGCATGGCAGTGCGAACGGCGACTCGATCGGCCCAGGTCTCCAGGCGGCTCTCTCCCCGAAAGCCCTCCAGCCCCCGGAGCAGCTCCACCAGGCAGCACTGCACCAGGTCCTGCGCTTCGAGCCGCCTGGGGCACAGGTATCGCACCGTGGCTGCCACCCGGCCATGGAGCCGCCTGGCGACCTCCAGGCGAGCCGCCTCGTCTCCGGCCAGGGCCGAGCGCACCAGCCCCAGGTCCTTCCGGTGGGTCCTGGCGTCCGTGTGAGCGTCCATGGCAGAGGGCGACATCTACCTGGCCCTCGGCCAGGCCACACCCGCCACCGGCCAACGAGCTTCCGCCGACTCACCGGCCTCCACCTGCTGCTGGAACAAAGCTTCACTCATCTGCAAAAACCCTGGCCTCCCAGTAAAACCGGGCGCACCCACAAGACAAGTGTACCTCGGTGACAGATCCTGGTACGCAAATTGGATCTTCTTGGATCTTCAGCAGGACTTGTGGGCTGGTGACATTGTACTCGGGACAGCAGGCCCTCGGCGTAAGCCACACGCCGTTGCTGGTGGGCGAAGGCAGGCACCGCAAGCAACAGGGCGACGGCACGACCCTCGCGCCAGAAGCCCGCGATCAGCTCCACTTGCAGGCGCTCTCCATCCCGCCCAAGAGACGCCTCCAGGAGGTCCCACCGCTACTGCTCATTCCTCGCCTTCTTCTCGGCCTTTTTTTGCTCCTTCTCGCGTCTCTTCCTCGCCTTGAGGGCCGACTTGAGGGCGTGGTAGTCCCCCGCGAAGCGCATGCACCAGTGCTCGGCCTTCTTCACCGGGTGCAGCTTCGCCCAGAGCCCGTCTGGGAGGTAGACGTCGGCGTCGCAGAAGCTGCAGCTAACCGTGCGCCCGCTCTCCTTCGTGAGCTTCAGGCTACCGGCGCACTGAGGACACGAAAAGACGATGGGCTTGCTGGATGCATCGTTGAGGTCCGCCGCGATCTGCCCTTCCTTGGAGGCGACCGACCGCTCGGCAAAAAACACCTGGCTCGCGGTGGGAATGACCGCGGTGAGCCAGCCTGGTGCGGGGTAGGTGTCGCTCTCGTGACCACAGTGGGGACACTTGAAGGTCCCGTCCGTGCCAGTGGCCACGGCGTCCAGATCCCACTCTTGCTCGCAGTCGGTACACACGAAGTTTGCCTTTACGCACTCGACGGAAATGGTGAACCCCCTCGTCATGATCTGGCTGGCGTAGCCCTCACCCATGCTCAGCTTCAGAGCCGAGCGCTCAGCGTCCCCCAGCATGGAGCTCCACATCGCTGGACGAAGGCGCACAGGGGTATTGCAAGATGTGCACAGCGTCGACTTCATCGGCCCATTGACGACGAGCGGGTTGCCGCAGTGAGGGCAAGATGTCTTGATCTTGAACGCGAGGTAGCGGGCGTCGGCAGTCATGGCACTTCTCTTTCAGTCCCCTTGGGGACGGCGTTGCCCCCCGCGGAGCACGAGCAGCTGTGGTACGTCCGGAGTTTGCGAGAGCTCGCAACGAAGCTTCCCAAGGGAAGACTACGAGAAAACACCTGAGTCCACAAGTTTGGAATCCAGACTCAGACTCCAGACTGGACTTCGCGGTCTGGGAACGCGGCGACCACCCTCCAATTCCGTTCTGTGCGCCCTACAGCAGATCCACGGTGAGCCCGGCGAGGGCTGTGGGCTGCACCGGCCACGGCTCGAGCAGCGCGCTGCCGCCGTTGATGGAGTAGCGGGCGTTCACGGCGTAGATGCGCGCTCCCAGCGCCAGCCACAGCAACAAGCGGCGCCGGGGACGGATCCCCACCAGCGCCAGACAGTCGATGAAGAGCAACCACCTGGAGCTGGACCTGACGGCGTTGGCCGATGTGGCCGGCAGCCGCTGGACGAGGCGTGAGTAGGCAAACCCCAGCCCCACGCGCCCCCCCACCTCCACGAGACCCAGGCGGAGCCTGTACCCAGCGCCCAGGTCCAGGGGGTAGCGCTGCAGCTCGGCTCCGTCCTCCGCTGATCCAACCTGGATGCGCGCCTCCAGGCGATAGCCCAGCTCCAGGGTCCAGCTTTGGGCCAGGCGCAGATGAAGCGCCAGCCGCAGGCCGTGGGCGGCGGCCTCTGGCGAGACCACGTCCAGGGAGTAGGCCAGGCCCAGCTCCAACCGGGACGAGAGGGCGCTTCGGGTGACCGGCGGCGATCCCTTGCTCCGAGGCCCCGATGCCCTCTTCGATGCTCTGCTCAGGAGCTGCCGAGGGCGGCGCGAGCTCTCCAGCAGGGCGGCGCGGACCACCACGGCGGCCGCCTCGAAGCGTCCCTCGGCCCCGGCGCCCCCCACCGCCCGCTGAACGAGCCTCCCCCCGCGCCGGGGAGAGAGCAGCAGGCAGACCCGCCCTCCCTGGGAGTCGAACCAGACCACCGCGGCCACTCCACGCTTGCGCGCCCAGGCCCGCGCCGGGTGCGACTGGCAACCAGGGCCAGCGATCTGCCCGACGGCGGGCGCCACCCGGAGCCGAATGCCCGTGTCCGAGAGCTGCGCCAGGAGGGCCTCACGCAAGGATCTGCTCACCCGGGGAGCTGAGCGCGGCACCAGCATGACCAACCGCTCAGCCGCCACGGCGCTGCCACCGGCGGGAGCGCAGCCCTGCCTCGACAGGGCGGGAAACAGTACGGTCGAGAACGAGATGAGCGCAGCAAGCTTGTGGAGCAAATGGCACCGCCTCGGGCAAAGACCGGCCTCGGGCAAAGACCGGCCTCGGGCAAAGACCGGCCTCGGGCAACGACCGGCCTCGGGCAACGACCGGCCTCGGGCAACGACCGGCCTCGGGCAACGACCGGCCTCGGCCAGCCCTGTAACCTCACCATACAGGGTGTCTCGGGGCGCTGGCAATGCAACGGCAGCACAGGTGTGCAGCTCGTGCCTTCACACCAGGAGGATCGGCACTG
>JAJRWW010000619.1 GCA_024276595.1 Myxococcota bacterium | reverse complement strand
CGGACTACCTCGTCAAGCCCTTCACCTTCGACCTGCTGCTGGCCAAGATCCGCCGCACCCTGGATGCCGTTCCTGGTCAGAGCCACGTCCAACCCAGAGGGGTCAGCGGCTCCCTGTCGGAGATGGCCCTCCCGGACATCATCCAGATCCTGTCTGCCGGGCGGAAAAGCGGTGCCCTCAGGATCACCTACTCCGGCGGGGAGGGCGTGCTCTTTTTTCGAGACGGCCTCATCGTGGACGCGGAGTCCGTGGGCGGCTGGGGCGAGGACGCAGTCTACGAGCTGCTGGCGGTGGAGGATGGTGACTTCGAGCTGGACTCCACCCGGAGCGCATCCCGGACCACCATAGACTCATCCACCGAGGCCCTGCTCCTGGAGGCGGCGCGCCGTCTGGACGAGGAACGCGCGCAGCCATAGGCGGTCTGGTGCGGCGGATGGCAGCCGCCCTCAGCCCCTCCTTGGCCAGGGGCTGGCAAGAGCCGAAAGCAGTTGACGGGCAGGTCGCCCTTGGCCCACAGTCCCAATGTCGGCAGCAGAGCGCTGCAAGGGAGACCCATGCTGAGGCACATCATCGATATCTGGCGAAGCCGCAACACCGAGGGGCGCCTCTACGACGAGTTCGTGGAGATGCTGGGAATGGACTGGGAGATGTTCGAGATCGTGATGGAGGTGCTGGCGGGGCGAGTGAAGCCAGACGCCGTGCAGGACGACCTGCTTCGACGGGACATCGCCGTCAACCGCAAGGAGCGCTCCATCAGGAAGCAGATTATCGAGAGCCTGAGCGTGCGTGGGGAGAGCACCACCGTGCCCGCCTCGCTGGTGCTCATGAGCATCGTCAAGGACGCCGAGCGCGTGGGTGACTACTGCAAGAACCTGCTCGAGACCGCGCAGATGATGCAAAAGCCGGTCACCTAGCTGCGGTACTGCCGCGAGGTGCTGGAGATAGGAGAGCACGTGTCCCGGATCTTCAAGGACTCCATCCAGGCCTTCTCCCAGGAGGACGAGCACCTGGCCAGGGAGATCGTCGAGGACGAGGGGCTCAACAACAAGCGCTGCGACGCGCTGATCGAGACCATCGCCAGGTCGGACCTCAGCGCCAACGAGGCGGTGGGCACCGCCCTCTGGATTCGTTTCCTCAAGCGCATCGAGGCGCACCTGTCGAACATCTGCTCCAGCGTGGTGCTCCCGGTGCACCGCCTGGACTCCCGCCTGAAGTACGAGAAGCGCAAGAGCGCCTACGGATCCATGGAGAGGGGGCAGGATCCGGAGGGTGACCGGTAGGCTACTGCGGAACCACCGGGCCTTCGAGCACCGGCGGGACCAGGAAGAACACGTCCCGGGAGTCCAGCAGGCTCGATCCCATCCCATAGACATCCACGGTGGCCCGGAACATGAGCGGGGTGGTCGTGGGCTCCACGGTGACGTTGTCCTTGACGTGGATCATCCAGCACACCGGCTGCCCGGGCAACAGGCTGAGAAACACGTCGTCGTGGCCGTCGCCGTCGCTGTCATTGAGGTTGGTGTAGTTGGGGCATTCCGGCGACCCATCCATGAACACCTCTATGTAGTCGATGAAGGCCGCGGGGGCATCCACCGGGTCGCCGTTTCCATCCACGTTGGCGGGGTCGTTGATGGCCTCCGCGCGCACGTCTTGATCCACGTATGCCGTCACCGCCTGAACCGCACAGGTGACAGCATTGGCGGCGTTGGCATTTACCCCCTCCACGATGGCCTGGTTGTTGTAGAACGCTCCGGAGGGGAGCGCGTTGCAGGCTGTGGTGTTGATGTTTGTGGTGCTCAGCACGGGTATGAGCGGCTCCGGGGGGCTCCCGGCGGACATGGAGGCCATGTCGCCTATGACAGATGTGGAGCCGTAGACGCCAATAACGACGATGTTGTTGTTGTATAGCTGGTCCATGATGGGCTGGGCGCTCCCGGGCCAGACCGGGTCCTGGGAGAAGGGCTCGTCCGTGGCCATGAGCAGGATGCGCAGGGAGTTGTTCCTGTAGCAGGCCAGGCCGAAGCGGGAAGGATCGGATCCGCATGACCCGGATGTGGCCATCTCCATGGCCTGGAGGTGGTACTCGTTGCCCCAGCCGGGGGCGCTCGAGGGGAGAAGGGCCTGGGTGGAGTTGGGGCCGTCCGAGGTAAGGTTGATGTCGTTGATGTCCTTGAGGTGCTCAAGGTCCGGATCCACGCCCGCCTGGCCGCCGTACTGCCCGACGCCGGTCTGAAGGTCTGGGATGCAGTTGGTGACGGCAGGGTTCTCGCCGGGGCTGCACACCAGCTCGTCAATGACCGTCGCGATGCTGTCGTGAATCGAGCTGATCTCGCCCGCCATGGAGCCCGAGTAGTCGATCATGAAGTAGATATCCACGTTCTGAAAGGCCGTGGAGAAGTCCAGGCGATCGTTGGGCGGGGAGGCGGCCTCCTCGTAGGGCTCCAGGAACACGAAGTCGCCGTTGGCCTGGGGGTTGTCGTTGCCATCCTGTGGGTCGGTGCCAGCGGCCACCTCCACCAGGTCGGAGACGCCGTCGCCGTCCGTGTCGCCGTCTCTGGGGTCACTCTCTCCAGGGTCCACGACACCGTTTCCGTTGGGGTCCTCGATACTGTCGAGGAGCCCGTCCGCGTCAGAGTCTGAGTCGCGGTAATCGGGATGACCGTCGCCGTCCGTGTCCACGGGCATGGTGTTGGGATCGCTATCCCCGGCCTCAATGCTGTCTGGGATGCCGTCGTTGTCCGAGTCCAGATCCTGGTAGTCCGGGACTGTGTCGCCGTCTGAGTCGGTGTCGCCTCCCCCACCCTCGTGAACGTCCAAAATGGTATCGTCGTCCGAGTCCGTGTCCTGGTAGTCTGGGGTCCCGTCGCCGTCGAAGTCCACCGGGGCTGACGGGTCGCCCCCGATCTCCACCGTGTCGAAGATGTTGTCCCCGTCGTCGTCCATGTCTGCGTAGTTGCCCAAGCCGTCCCCATCCGGATCCTCGACGCCATCCTGGGTATCGGTCAGGCCGTTATTGTCCGAGTCCGTGTCCCGAAAATCTGGGACGCCGTCCGCGTCCGAGTCTACCGGGTAATCACCTGGCTCTATGGGCCCCTTCTCCACCGAGTCGGGGATACCGTCGTCGTCAGAGTCAGTGTCCAGGTAGTCCGGCTGCCCGTCTCCGTCCGTGTCAACCTCGGAGTCCATGCCCTCGAGATCGTCGCAGATGCCGTCCTCGTCCTGGTCACCCGCGCACCCTG
>JAJRWW010000618.1 GCA_024276595.1 Myxococcota bacterium | reverse complement strand
CGGCTCCTGCGCGGACGCCTCGGAGTGCTGCGATCCCAGCCACCTGTGCGAGAACGGGACCTGCGCCCCCTATGTCCCCTGAGGCCTCGCCAGTGAGCCCCCCCTGGGCCGGTCCGACAGCCAGCCCGCAGCAGCCAGCCGCGAACCGCGCCTTTTCTTGGTGAGTGTTAGTAAGGCCGGTGACAAAAAATACTTTCAACCATTTCCCATCGGGCGTCAACTGAGATACCATGAGACAGTTGCCCCAGGCCGTCCGCTGGTCCCATGGCTGTATTACGAGCGGTCTCCCTGGGCCAACCCACCCCATCGGAGAGGAGAGGACCCCATGGGTCGAACCGAAGGCGAGCGTGGACGAGCGCGAAGGGGCTTTTCGCTCATCGTGATCTTCCTGCTGCTGGCGCTCATGGCTGCCGCGGCAACGGCGGTGCTCCTGACCACGCGGACCGACACCCGCGTCGCCGGGCGCCACCGTGAGACCACCCTCGCGTTCTTCTCGGCCGAGGCAGGGATCGCCTACGGCAAGGCCTTTCTCACCACCCAGTGGCAGCCCAGCGGCTTCTGGACTCAGGTGCTGGACGATCCTCCCAACGCCGTGACCTACCAGGTGGGCGGCTTCGACATCGCCCCTGGCGACAAGCTCCCCCTCATGCGTTCGCGTTACACATACAGCTTTACGAACAACCCCGAGGACCCCGGGGGGGCCACCACCGACACGGACGGTCGAGTGGTGCTCACCTCGGTGGGCCAGGCGCTGGACCGCTCGGGCAACAAGGTGCTGGCCCAGGTCACCCTGCAGGTGGAGGTGGAGTGGTCGGCGGTGCAGCTCCTCAGGGGCGACTACCAGACCCAGCAGAACCAGTCCGCTTCCGGGGTCGCCAGGAGCACCGACACCGCTGGCGTGGACATGGGCTCGTCCAGGAGCTTTTGATGACCTACCACGGCCACCAGGCGCGCCGAAGCCAAGGCAACATCGGAGGGTGTCTCATGAAGACCTCGCTGTCTCTTCTCATCGTACCGGCGCTGGCCATGCTCGCCCCGGAGGCCTCCGCGGGCGGACGCTACACCAGGGGCAGGACCGTATTTTGGCAGAAATGCGCGCCCTGCACCGCCATTGGCTGGAAGTGGGCGCCCGGGCACGTCGGTGACTGGACCAAGATCAACCTGGCGCACCTCGCGAGGAGCTGGTCCACGGCCAAGGTGTGCACCTGGATGCGCAAGAGCTCCAAGAAGAGGACGGGGCCCCTGTGCCACCCCTCCAGGATGACCTACCGGGAGAAGCTAAACGCCTTGTACTACACCAAGCGGCGCGCCCAGGGTGCCATCGTCAAGCCCAGGCTGCGGCGGCGCAGCGCGGCCCTCTACCGGGGCCCGGGCTTTGTGAAGCGCGCCGGGAGCAGGCGGGCTCTGGCCCTTCGTCGCCTGCGCGCCATGAAGCGCCTGCAGAAGGCCAGGCGCCGCCTCCGCCACAGGGGGAGGTTCAACTGGAGCCGCGGCAGGTCACCCACTCGGGGAGGCCGCCGCAGCGGGCGCCGCAGCGGGTCGAGGAGGTGACGAAGATGCGCTCCCCAAACCACGCCATCCACGCCACCGTGGCACTCCTGGCCGGGCTCCTGCTCGCCGCTCCGGCGGCCCTGGCCGCTCCAGGAGGCGGCAGCGCGGGCGTCTGCTACAGTCACCTGGACCGAACCACCTACGACAGCGGCTTCGTGTGGTCGGACTTCGCCTCCTCCACGGACATCAACATCGTCGGTGGCGACCTGCAGCTCGACACGGACGAGCGGGAGCTGGGGGACACCAACCACATCACGGTGCGCACGCGCCAGAAGCTCACTGCCCACTACGTGTACGAGAGCGCCGGCGCCAGCCAGTCCTTTGGCTTCTTTGTCTGGGACGGCAACGTGACCAAGTTCATGACCCCCTCCGGGTGGAACTTCACCAGCACCACCTGCTCCACCAGCAGCGAGTGCGACCCGGGCCAGTCCTGCGTGCTCAACGGAGGGAGCAAGTACTGCGCCTACGAGAAGTACGTTCTGAGGGACGACGGGACCGCGGCGGGGTGGGCCAACAACCAGGCCTATGACTGGTTCGAGGCGCTCTACCTGAAGAGCTGCTCCACCTGCACCCCCTGGTTGCTGCAGGGCGCGCAGTCCGACGGCGGCACATACCCCCACATCCCAAACCTGCTGGAGCAGCTCACCTCCACCCAGGGGGGATGGATCTTCCTCTTGGCGGACGACGACTGGGGCACCAGCGTGTACCAGAACCTGGCGCCCCTGGCGGACATCTCCTCTTCCAACAACGGCGTCCCCGACTATGACGTCAACGGAGACGGCGTGGTGAGCGACCTGGACCGCTCCGTGGAGATGGGCACCTTCGACGCCGGCACCGAGCTCGTCTTCTTCCTGCTGGTCTACTACGGCCAGAACATGCGCAAGACCGGCGCGGGCATCGGCGTTGCCTCCCCCACGTGCACGACCCAGCTCGTCTGTCCCGGCAACTGCTGGTCCTGGTGGTACGGCTGCTCCTGGTGCAAGTCCCACTGCTCGCCCAGCCAGTGGACCGGCTGGCGGGCCAAGTGGTGCAACAGGTGGTGGCGTTGCCGATACTGCCGCCCCTACTACACCACGGTCTGCTCGGGCGGCTCCTCCAACTCGGGCACCATCTACTCCAGGATCATCCCGTACTTTTCGAAGCGGGTGCTAAACCCCGACTACAAGAGCTCGGGCAACGCCTTCATCGATCGGGACATCGGCTGCCCCTACGGCACCACCTGCAACGGCTACGGCGGGTGGGTGGACTCCGGAGCCCTGAACCGCCTCAAGAACCTGTACGGCCTGAACATGAACCACGAGATCAAGCGCATCTACCAGCGCATCGACGGCCAGTCCGACCACATCTTCGTGGGCGCCCCCTCCAGCGATCCCCACTGGTGGATCCTGGGCTTCGAGGACCTGTACGACCACGGCGACCGGGATTTCAACGACCTGGTGTTCCTCATCTTCCGCACCAACGGTGGAGAGACCATCTCGAACGACGTGGCCACGGAGATCCCGGCGGCGGAGAAGGACGACACGACCATCACCCGGGTTCACTTCAAGAAGCAGGACGAGTTCCCGCCGCCCTGCAGCGGGGATCCGGACGACGCGCGCATCGAGTACTACATCTCCGTGAGCAACGACGCGGGCGGCGACCCCATCTGGCTGCTGGTGGAGTTCCCGCCCTCCAGCCCGGACGAGGTGACCATCGACCTGGCCGAGTACGGCCTGGCCGGCTCGGAGCTGCGATGGAAGGCGGTCATCATCTCCAACGACCACGACTGCAAGCCCAAGATCGACGACGTGGACATTGGCTACGAGGCCCTCAAGCACGGCGAGTACCTGTTTACGAGCCCGCTCATGCTGGCCAACGCCATGTACAGGGGCGCCTCCGAGACCCGGGACAAGGGCTGGACGGTGACGGGGAACGACTTCTCCAACCGGGGCCACTTCCGAATGTACGAGCTTTACGTTCCCACCAACCCCAACCAGGACACGAACAACCAGAAGTGGGACGCCGGCGCCGCGCTGGCCAATCGAAACCCCGACACCCGGGAGATCTGGACCAACAACGGGACCACCAAGGTGAGCCTGGTCACCTCGGCCAGCTCCTGGCTGCTGGGGCAGATACTCACCGCCGCCAACAGGGCCGAGAAGCTCAACGCCAAGTACGTGTACGACTTCGACAGCGACGGAGACTCCGACGACGACGACGCCCGGTGGCTGCTCCAGTGGACCCGCGGCTGGGAGACCCCCACCACCCAGCAGCGGGCCTGGAAGCTGGGCGCCATCAACAAGGCCACCGCGGCCATCGTGCACCCCCCTGGGGAGCCCTACTGGCTCAACAGCACCGGGATCCCCCAGGCCTGGCGCACCGCCTACCGATCCTGGGCTGAGCAGCCCTCCGTGGCCGAGCGTCGCACCGTGGCCTACGTGGGCTCCCAGAGCGGGATGCTCCACGCCTTCGACGCGGGGGCCTACCGCTGGGGGGACAACCCCGACACATCCGTGGTGGAGTACCGGGGCTACTTCAAGTGGGACAGCTCGGGCAAGCCAGACTATGGATCTGGCCGAGAGCAGTGGGCCTACGTGCCCCCGAGCCTGCTCAACTCGCTGAAGAACAACCGCATGAAGACCTTCTACCCGGAGCTGAACCCCCCTGCCATGGTGGACGGCGCCATCACGGTCTCGGACGTCATGACCCAGGCGGGAGGGTCGGAGCAGTGGAAGACCGCCATCTTTTTCCACCACGGTCGGCAGCATCCCTACCTCTCCGCCCTGGACGTGACCGACCCCTCGGCGCCCAAGGCCCTCTGGTCCTCGGACTGGACGGACGTGGACTTCCAGGGCACCTACTCGGCCCCCAGCGTGGCCTGGTACCCCGGCTCGTCCGATCCTCGCTGGGTGCTAGTCACCACCTCGGGGCTCTCCAAGACCCCAGGGGACCTGTTTTTGTTCTTGGTGGACGTCACCACCGGAAGCACCCTGGCCACGGGCGGCAAGATCCAGCTCAACTCGGGGGGCGGGAGCAAGGGCGCCCAGGCCTACGGGGTGGCCGGCCGGCCGGTCATGGTGGACGCCGACGAGGACGGCGTCACCGACCGCGTCTACGTGGCGGACACCAACGGCCGGGTGTGGCGCTACATCCCCGAGGCGACCAGCAACCGGGTCTGCCTGGTGGCCGAGGTGGGACAGCCCATCTACGTCACCCCCTCCATGGACGTGCGTCGCACGAGCAACAACGTGGCCAGGGTGACGTTCTACTTCGGCACGGGCGACTCCCCGGACGAGAACGACACGCCCAACGCGCCCTACTACTTCTACGGCTTCGTGGACAACGACGACCCCGGAGACTGCACCCTCGCAGAGGAGCTCTACAGCTACCAGCTCCCCCCGGACGAGAAGATCTGGGGCGACGCCGCCATCGCCGCCGACCGCATCTACGTGGGCAGCGCCACGGGGGAGAAGGCCGATCTCTGCGACGAGGACACCACCAACCCGGGCCACATCTACGGCTTCTACCTGGACCCCACCAGCCCGGGGGTGGCCAGCGAGGTGGACAGCCCCGTCTCGGCGGGCGGCAACGTGATCTCTGGGCTGACGGTCTACGACCAGCACGTGGTGGTCAACACGGTGGGCGGAAAGACCGTGGTGGTGGGTGGCTCCGGCTGGAACAACATCTCCGGTATCACCGACACCACGACCATGAGGGACGTGTACTGGAACGAGGTGGTCAACAACAATGCCAGCCCCTGACAAGAGCACCGAGCGCAGCGGCTGGCCGGCGCGGGCACAGCGGGGCATCTCCATGGTGGAGATAATGCTCTCGGTGCTGGTGCTGGCCATAGCCATGCTGGGCATGTTCAAGGCGGCCTCCGTTGCGGTCTACTCCAACCAGCGAGGCCACCGCATCGAGCAGGCCACCACCCGGGCTCAGACCCGCCTGGAGGCCCTGCGGGACGTGCCCACGGCGACCCTCGACTGCCTGGCCGCCGGGTCCACCCCCAGCTCCTGCCTCTCCGGGTGCATGGCCGCCGGGGGAGAGGTGGACATCTGCAACATCGCCCTGGCCCTGGACGCCGACAGCGGCCGGGACTCCACGGGCACCAGCTACACCTACGGCTTCCTGGTGCAGCGCCCGCAGCCCAGCGTCTACGACATCCTGGTCGTGGCCACCTTCCAGGACGACTCGGTGGACCCGCCGCGGACGGTGCGCTCGGTGTTTCGCACAGCCGTCTATCGGCAGGGAGCGACCCCATGAGGCAGCCGAAGACACCCGCTTCGCAACGTTTCCGCAGAGCCGTCGCAGCCTCCTGGGCTCGCACCTGGCGCCGCTGGCGCGCCGCCCACCGTGTCTCCAGGGGGTTTACCCTCACCGAGCTGGTGGTCGCCATGGTGCTCTCCACGGTCGTGGCCATTGGCGCGTTCCACATCCACGCCACCTTCTCGGCCTCACTGCACCGCCAGGACGAGGTCTCCCGCATCCAGGGGACCATGAAGATCGCCCGCGCTCTGCTGGAGCGCAAGATTCGCCCGGCCGGCGCTGGCATGGTGGGCGTGGTGAGCTCCGACTGCGGCGGCACCCACGCTGTGGGCCCCTTCACCTTCCACAACATCAACGTCTTCGGCTCGAGCGACACCACCGTCGGTGGAACCGACAACGACCCCGACTGGTTCGAGGTGATGTCCGCCAACATGGGCAACTCGGGGTACCTGACCGCGTCTTCCCCCATCAAGGGTGTGGTCAAGCCAGTGGACGACCCCAACAAGTTCAAGGTCGGCGGTCTGATTGGGCTCAGAAACTCGAACGGCGTGTGCGTCTTCATGGTCAGCAAGATCCTCGGCGGTAGCGGCAGGATCCAGTACCGTCCAGGGGGGAGCACGCTGCTGTCTTGCTACAACCGGAACGCCAGACGCAAGTACTGCGAAGACAACGTGATGCTGGACCACTTCATGCAGCCAGGCGACCAGGTGATCGACCTCTCCTCTGGCTCCTTCGCCCTGCGCATAGACAACTCCCGGCCCGCCCGCCCCGTGCTCATGATGGCCTCAGGCGTGGCAGGCGGGGATCCCACCCTCTACTCCTGGAAGCCGGTGGCCGTCAACGTGGAGGACATG
>JAJRWW010000617.1 GCA_024276595.1 Myxococcota bacterium | reverse complement strand
TCCGCTACCGACGATGGTAACGCACAGGGAAGAGCACCGAGCGTTGGCGATGACACCCAGGCGGGCGCCTTGCGAGAAGCAGAGGTATTTGCTATGCCATTCGGGTCGCTTGGTACGGCGTCTCATCCATGATCAGGAGGACTCCATGTTCCGTTGGGTATTTCCCTGCATCATCGCCATCACGCTCTATAGCGGCGAGGCCGGTGCCCGTTCCTTCGAGAGCCACCTGGCGAAGGCAACGCAAGTAAAGAGCCTCTCACGGGTCATCGGCCCCTTCCTACAGCGCTGCGGTGCCGGGGGGAGCCTGCGAGCCATCCAGTGCAGGGCCATCCGAGCCCGCATGCAGTACCGGGTAAGGCACGGCACCTACTACTCGACGGTAAGCGGCGTGCGCGTGGGATCCTACGACAACACGCGCCTCAACTTCCCCCTGTCAGTGGTGGGCTGCCTCACCTGCGACGCCCCTGCCAAGCTGGACCGCAAGCTCTTCGGGAGCAAGCCCTGGTACGTGACCACGGCCCCCCCCCGCCGCCTGGTGAAGAAGGGAAAAAAGCTGCACTTCGTGGGCCTCGAGCTCAAGAAGATCGTCCAGCCAGTGGGTCCTTCGCAGGTGGAGGCCTGGATGAAGGAGACGCTCCCCAACCTCAAGGTCCAGCTCATTTACAAGGTGGATGGAGCCCGCTGGCCCGCCCGCCTGGGAAACGGCCTCGTGGTCAAGCTCGTGGGCTATCGCCTGTACAACCAGTGCACCGGGAAGGTGCTGGTCTCGAGCCCCCCCTCCCGGCGAGCTGCCCCCAAGGTGGAGGGGCCGGGATGCGGACACAAGAAAGTCGTGGTGCGCAGGGTCGAGCCCCGGCGTCGAGCCATCCCGCTCCACCTGGCATCCAGGGACATCAAGGCCGGCATGAATCGCATCCGCGGCTGGATTCAGCAGTGCTACGATCAGTACCAGATCCCTGGCCTGGCAGTGGTCAAGGTGACGGTCAAGGGATCCACCGGACAGGTCGTCGGGGTCAAGGTGCTGGGCAAGTTCAAGGGCTCCCCCACCACGGGCAAGTGCCTGGTGGAGGCGGTCAAGAAGGCCTCATTCCGAAGGTTCCGTGCGCCCAAGATGAGCTTCCGCTACCGCTGGTACCTCCGCTGACACCTGCGCCGGGGCCAGCGCCCTCCCGTGCCCAGGCCACGGCAACCGCCCTCCCGGGCGACAGGCCCGGGATCGAGGAAACACTGGTACTCCCATCAGTGCGCTGGGAAATTTTCATCACCCCCTTGACTCCCTGGGCAACACCACTTACCTTATTTGAAACATCGGAATTTCTTCATGGTCAAAAACCGTAACCGGGTCCGACGTTTCCCACCCCAAAGTCCCACCCCAAAGTCCCATCCCGCACTTCCTTCCGCGGGCCGGAGCTTTGCTGGGGGTCTCTGCTCCAGCGCTCCGGCCCGCGTTTTCCTTCCACATGTGTGCTCGAACGGTGCTTTGTGTATCTGTTGTTTCACAAGAAAGGAAAACTGGTGAAAAGGAAACGGCTATGGAACCTTGTGATCGCGCTCTGCTTGACTTTCGGCATGGTCGCCTGCGGTCCAGCAGTAGTAGTAAGAAGGCCCGCACCGGCACCACCGCCACCTTCAGGGGGAGGAGCAGGAGGGGGCGCGGGGGAAGGCACCCCGGCTACGCAACCGCAGCCGGCGGATCACGGTGGCTGTGCAGAACTGTTTTCCAAGGCCAAGGGGCGGCTTCCCGTGGGCAAGATCCAGTGTATCGAGCATGGCTTCGAGAAACGGGGACACCTCTTCGACACTAAATCCTGCGATGCGCTCGAGAACGCCTGGGCCAGTGGATTCGGGAGCTTCAGCAGTCTCTGGCCCACTTGCCGGACCGAGCAGAAGTTCGACGATGCTGACTGTAACGCCGTCCTGGAAAAGTGTTTCTGAGCAGACAGCCACGGTACATCTGGAGGACAACGAGATGAAAGTGAGAGCCCTGATCTTCGTCATCGCCATCGCCTGTGCTACAGCCATTGGGTGTAGTGAGACCGAGTGTGACAAGGCTTCGGACAAGCTGGATGAATGCGGCTTGCCGAGCGCGAGCGCCGGCTTCTCCGGGGGCGCCTGCAGCGGTGTTTCCCGGTGCGAAGCGGACTGCATCAACGCGTACTCCTGCGCCGAAATCGTGGATGCGTTAAACGGCACCCCGAACAACTACTCGAACTGCGACGATGCCTGCCAGTAGCTCTGCCCTCTGACCGTCTGACCCCATTGCTGACGATGCTTGCGGTGCCTTGGGGGTCGCGTATGCTGACCGGCACGGTCCAAGGAGCATCTGGCCATGACGCAGACACAACGCTGGCGGTTCGCCATCAGTCGAGAGACTGGTGCCCGGTTCACGTCTGGCGGCTGGTTCACCGTTGGTGGCCAGCTCGGCCTGTTGTTCCTGTTGCTGCTGTTTTTTGTTCAGTTGGCCTGTCCGCCGGGGCCTTCGTCCGAGGTTCGTCGTGCGGCGGCGCGGCGCGCGTCTGCCGACGCGGGCGCGTCGGCGTCGGCCCGGCGTAGGCCGCCACCGCAGGTGCGTGGTCGCGCGGCTTTGCTGGCGCCGGTGATCAAGGCCGATGGGGTCGGAGAGATGGTCATTGGCAAGGCCATTCCTGCGAGGTACCTCTTGGCGGCGGCGGCGCCTGAGGAGGTACCTCTTGGCGGCGGCGGCGCCTGAGAAGGCCTACTTCCACCGGATGTACGCCGACGCGCAGACCCTCGAGGGGTTCCGAAGGTGTCTGACTACCAGCTTTTGCAGGGCGATGGCTTCATGTATACTGTCTGGTCGTAGGAGCCCCCGTGGGCCCTGGGCACGACCCCGGAGAACAACACACCGGGCGCTGGCCACGGACACCGCACTCCTGTGAGCCGC
>JAJRWW010000616.1 GCA_024276595.1 Myxococcota bacterium | reverse complement strand
GGCCGTCGCCGGCCTCGATGACCTTGTAGCCCTGTCGCTGGAGGAATCTCCTGGCCAGGGCCCGGACGGAGGGCTCGTCCTCTGCGAGGAGGATCGTCTCGTCCCCCCGGGGCAGGTTGTGTCTGTGGGTGCCTTCGTCGCTCGTCTGCTTCGGGCTCACCCGCGGGAAGTAGATGCTGAAGGTGGTCTCCCTGCCCGGGACCGAGGCCACCTCGATGACGCCGTCGTTTTGCGCGACGATGCCGTATACGGTCGCCAGGCCGAGCCCGGTGGAGTGTGGGTTGTCCTTGGTGGAGAAGAAGGGCTCGAAGATGTGGGGCAAGACGGCCTCAGGGATCCCCTGGCCGGTGTCGCTCACCTCCAGGCGCAGGAAGTCTCCCTCGCGGAGCTCCGGTCTGAGGTGGTCGCTGTCATTGCCGGCCGTCCACGGGCTGGTCCTGATCGTCAAGCGCCCGCCCTCTGGCATGGCGTCCCGGGCGTTCACGGCCAGGTTCACCAGGACCTGGTCGAGCTGACCTGGGTCGATCTTCACGTGGCAGACGCCCTGCTGGCGGACGAAATCGAGGGCGATGTCCTCGCCGATGATCCTGCGGAGCAGCTTCTCGGCCCTGGCGATGACCCGGTCGGGATCGATGACCCTGGGGGAGACGAGCTGCTTCCTGCTGAAGGCCAGGAGCTGCCTGGTGAGGGCCTCGGCGCGGCTGGCCGCGTCGGCGATCTCCATGACATCGTCTCGCAAGGGGTTGGCTGGCCCCAGGGAGCCGAGCAGGAGCTCGCTGTAGCCGCTGATGGCCGTGAGCAGGTTGTTGAAGTCGTGGGCGACCCCTCCTGCCAGCCTGCCTATGGCCTCCATCTTCTGTGACTGCTGGAGCTGAAGCTCCAGGCTCAGGCGGCGCTTGCCCTCTCTCGTGCGGGCGATGGCGATGCCGATGGCTGCCCCGAGCTGCTCGAAGAAGCCCACGTCGTCCGCGGAGAAGAGCCCATCTCGGCGGTCGAAGAGCTGGAGCAGGCCGATGGTCTCCGACTCGTTGCGCAGAGGAATCAGCGCGAGGGAGCGAAACCCCTCCCTGCTGCACTGGGCGAAGGGCGCAACCGGTTGCGGCGGTGGTGGGTCTCCGTCGAAAAGCTCGGGGACATGGCCCGAGAGCAGGCTGCCGCCGGGAGTGAAGCAGGGCCGGGCTGGGTCCACGCGCCCGTCAATAACCGCGCCGCAAAAGCACGGCAGGGTGGCCGGCTCGCTCGATGCTTCCTGCTCCCCGGGGTCTCGGCTCAGCAGCTTGTGCTCTGCCGCGAGGAAGCGCTCCGGCAGCCCCACGCTCTCTGCGAAGGGCCAGCGGTCCCCTTCCCGCAGCCGCAGGGCCATGGCCTCGCAGCGGGTGTGCTGCCTGAGCAGGTGCAGGATGTCTCGCAGCAAGAAGAGCTCCTCCCCGGCGCGGTTGAGCAGGTCCAGCACCTCGATGAGCACCGCCTGGCGCTGGCTGACTCGCTCTCGCTGGGTGATGTCGTCGAACACCGCGACGACCTCGCCCGAGGGGAGGCGGTGGACGCGGTTGTGAAACCAGCCGGAGAAGGAGGAGTCGCAGTAGAAGCTGGCGGGCAGCTCGGCGGGCTCGCCAGTGTGGTGCACCTGTCTCAGCAGCGCGGTGAGGCCCATGTCATCCGAGCCGGGGAAGAGCTTGCGGAGGCGCTCCCCCAGCACCTCTGCGCGGGAGAGCCCGGTGATCCGCTCGGCAGCGGCGTTGAAGTCCTGGAAGATAAAGTCCGTCCCGTCAGCGGTGGGCTCGTACACCGCGACTCCGCTCGTCATGCTTTCGAAAAGGGCCTGGAAGCGTCTCTCGCTGCGGCGGAGCTCATCCTCTGCCCGCCTCCTGCCGGTGATGTCCCGTGAGCTGAAGACCATCTGGCTCGGCGCGCCGTCCTCGTCTGCGATGAAGCTGCCGATGGACTCCAGCCAGACGTAGCCCCCATCGGCGCCTCTCACGCGGAGCTCGGTCCGGCGAACCTCGCCTGTCATGCGGCTCTCTTCCACGGTCAACTTGGTGCGCTCCAGGTCCTGCGGGTGTATCAGGTCAAAGGCGTTCAGCCCCAGCAGCTCGCCGGGCTGGTAGCCCAGGACCCGGGTGAAGGAGGGGCTGACGTAGCGGATGTTGCCCTCGCCGTCGGCGATGGTGACCAGGTCGAACATGTGCTCCGTGATCGCCTGGAGGCGTTGGTTGCTCTCCAGGAGGGCTCTCTCCATCCGGTGGCTGTGAGAGATGTCCTGTGCCACGAAGATGAGCAGCCCCGGCTCCAGGCCGGGGAGGTCCAGGGGGGCGGCTCGCCAGTCCAGCCAGAGCCCGTCTCCGTCTCCGTCGGTCCCTTTCTTGAAAAGGAGCCCGGACCTTGCTCCCTCCTCCAGCACCAGCGCACAGAAGGCCCTCGCCGGGCGGTCACCTGCCGCGAGCCTGAGGAGCTCGTCCGCCAGGCCCTCTGCTCCGCTCCCGTGCCCGGCGGCAGCCCGGGTCGCCGCCCGATTCAGGTGCTGCACCCGGAGATCGCTGTCCAACACGAACACCAGGGCGTCCAGAAGGTCCAGGTGACTCATAAAAGTATGGAGCTCACAGACTTGAATGGCTGCACCGCCTCCCACCGAGTAGGTGTTGAGTACCGTAGCGAACAACAATCGAAGAGCTTGCTATCTTACGTTGCCCCAGCAGACAGGTTTTTGCAAGTATCTCGATTAATCCCCCAGTGGACCTGCTCACCGGGCCACGCACCGGCTCCGTTATCGGCGCCCCCCCCCCAAACAGCGCCTTTCTGGTCTGGGGCGCTGCCTCGCTAACGACCCCGGCTGGGCAGATGGGCCGGGCAGATCATCGTCGAATGGTCGCGGGGAAGCCGGTGCGCTTGCTGGTGGCAACGAGGGTCGCCGTGGTCACCTGGTCGGGCTGATAGTCTATTACTGCGATGGGAGGATGGACCTGAACCTGCGCCTGGACCACGCCCCGCAGATCCTCGAGCGCCTCTTGGAGGCTGTCAGCGCAGCTTCTGCAGGTCAGGTTTCGAATGGTCAATGTCACCCGCGCCAGCTCAGGGCGCGCGTGGCCTTCCTTCGGGACCGGCCGGGGCTTTGTGGGGGTGCTCGCCGTGGGCGTCCGACCAGGTAGCATGGCCAGCCCGATGGTCAGCGTGGCCCCGAGGGCGAGGGCGACCTGGCGCGGCCGGCCGCCCCATCTGGTGACCTCGTCATCATCGCCTCGATGCCCTCGCCGAGCCGGGCGAATGGAGGCGATGAAGGACCAGCCGAACAGGGCAAACGTCAGCAGGGTGAGGGCCATGCGGGTGGGGTCGAGCCACGAGCGCGAGGCAGCCTGGGCGTCTGGCGCCAGGAGCCAGCACAGGTAAGCACCGAGCGCTGCGATGAAGGCTCCCATGAGCGGAGCGAGCCCGGCTTTTTGTCGGAAGGGAACCATGGCGGTTTTGGGCCTAGTCGAGTGGCCGTCCCAGGCCTGCCTGGTGGAGCACCTGGAGGTCCACTCCGCGGCCAGCGCAGCAACCCGCGACCTTGCCGTCGATGACCACCGCCGGCACCGAGCGGATGCCCAGGTCCCTGGCGCGCGCCGCCACGGCGGGCTCATTCATGTCCAGCACCTGGACATGGCAGGAGGCACAGGACTCGGCCTCGACCTCCGCGACGGTCTCGTTGCAGGCCGGGCAGCCCGCACTGAATATCTCGATCTTGCGTTGCTTGCTCATTGGGATATCTCCTCGTTGTTGGTTCATGGTGATCGTCAAGGGGCTTCTTTTCCATCAACCGCCTTCAGGCGGCCTGTCGGCGATGGCCGTGATGAGCCCCCCGGCTCCAGCCGCTCCAACCTGACCTTGGCTCGCCGGTCTTGGCCAGCTATTCCAGAGGGAGGCGGTCACGAGCAGCCCGACGCCGCCGTACAGAGCAGGGTCGTTGGCTGATACGAACTTCGCCAGGAGGATGACCGTTGCGCCGACTCCACCGAGGAGCATGGGCCCGAAGCCGTTGCGACGTCTCGCGCGAAACCCGAGCATGAGCAGCGCGAGCAGCAGAAAGAGCGCCGTCAAGGGCAGGAGGACCCGGGTGTTCATGAGGAACCCGAGCCCCAGGCTGCCCAGCAACCCCGCGTAGGCTGGCCAGCAAGCCGGGCAGGCGACCTTGGGCAGCATGGCCACTCCAACCGACGGCAACATGGAGAGGGTCCGCCGGATGCGCCCTCGCCCACGTGGCGGGGCTGAGGGCGGCTGAGCTGCCTCTTTGGGTTGCTCGGTGCTGCTCAAAGCCTCTGGCTCAAGCTTGCCCATCGGTTTCCTCCGTGGGATCGAGGGCGTCCAGGATGGGACATGCCGCTGCGGGACCACTGCCGGGACATGCGGACGCGAGCGTGGTCAGAGCCCTCTGGATCCGCTGGAGGTCGGCGATCTTCGCCTCCACCTCGATGATCTTGTTGCTGGCACGGGAGCGCACCTCTTTGCAGCTACCTCCGTCGTGGAACCTCAGCTCCAGCAGCTCCGAGATCTCCCTGAGCGAAAACCCGAGGTGCTTGGCTCTTCGAATGAAACGCAGGCGCCGCACGGCCTCCTCGGAGAACACACGGTACCCAGAAGGTCGGCGGCTCGGTGCAACGATCAAGCCCAGACGCTCGTAGTAGCGGATGGTCTCAACACCCACCTCCGCTTGCTGGGCGATCTGTCCGATGGTATATGACGTCACAAGAGCCTCCTGTACTCTGTTGAGAGTGTGCACCCTGTACCCTACTACGGAGTCAAGGGTTTTTTCCGACCAAGGTGATTGAAATACATCCCTGGAGACGATGTTACTCCAAGAAAAAGGAGCAGGGCTCATGGGCGAGCTGGACGTGGAGCTTCAGTACCTGGACGGATGCGGAAACGCGGCCCTGGCCGACGAGCTGTTGCAGAGTGTCCTCGCCGAGCTCGCGCCTGGGGTTTCCATTCGACGGGTGGAGGTGAAGAGCGAGGGCCAGGGCCGAGAGATCGGATTCCACGGCTCACCTACCATTCGAATCAACGGCGTGGACCTGGACGGCACCAGCGATCCGGGCACCGGCTTCGCGTGACGGACCTACGGTGGTGGGGGCGTGCCCCCGCGCGAGCAGGTGGAGCAGGCCGTCCGGCGCGCCCTGGCCAAGGGGCGCTAGATCGCAGGGCCGAGGGCTCGGGTGGTGGGAGCAGATCCGCGGGCCTGTGACCAAGAGCGGCCTCGATCCATTCCGCGAGGCGCTGCTTCCAGGCAGCGCCCAGGCCTCCACATGTCTTCCCAGGGAAGGAGCATCATCACCGCAGCGAATCCTCGGATCGAGCCTGGGGCTCTGCCGGGGGGTGCGGTTTCCTTGCGCCACCGTGTGTGATACCGTCTGGTCTGCCAAGGGGATGATGTCACGCGCGCGGGCGCGCGACGGGCATCGCTCGTTGAGAACAAGACGCGGAGGCAGGGAGAAGCATGCCCGACAACATTTGTCCCAAGTGCGGAAAGCGCAACAAGCCCGGTGCAATGTTCTGTGGAGGTTGCGGAGCGCCCATTCCCGGCGCCCAGGGCTCGGGCTCGGCCAACAAGACGCTTTTCATGGGGTCGGGCATGTCCGCACCCCAGGTTCCCCAGCAGACCCCGGCCGCTCCTCCTGGAGAGGCCGCCGCGGCCGCCCAGCCGGCCTACAGACCCCCCGGGGCCCCTGTCCCCGGGGCCCCTGCTCCCGGGGCCCCTGCTCCCGGGGCTCCTGCTCCCGGGCCTCCTGCTCCCGGGGCTCCTGCTCCCGGGGCTCCTGCTCCCGGTGTTGCGTCACCTCCGGGGGCCGGCCTGTCTCCGGGGGGCACTGCGCCCGCGCCAGCTCCACAACCGGGAGTGGCCCCGGTGAGCCAGATCGCCTCCATGCCCAAGGGCCCCCCATCGCGGTCTCGGCCGGTTGCCGGTCCCATGGGGAGCGGGCTCCCCTCGGCGCCTCGGCCGGTTGCCGGTCCCATGGGGAGCGGGCTCCCCTCGGTACCTCGGCCGGTTGCCGGTCCCATGGGGAGCGGGCTCCCCTCGGCGCCTCCCCAGGGAGGGCAGCGCCCCCCCGGAGCTTCGCCAGGACAGGCCGGGCAGCCCCCGAGCCCTGGGGAGATG
>JAJRWW010000615.1 GCA_024276595.1 Myxococcota bacterium | reverse complement strand
GCGACGCCGCCACCGAGAGGCAGATGGTCACCACCATGTCCTTGAAGAGGGCTCCCACGATGCCGGGCACGAACAGGATGGGCAGAAACACGCTGAGGGTGGTCAGGGTGGAGGCGGTGATCGCCATGCCCACCTCCTCCGATCCCTCCACCGCCGCCTGGGCAGGGGGCTTGCCCATCTGGTGGTGACGATAGATGTTCTCCATGACGACGATGGCGTTGTCCACGAGCAACCCGATGGCGAGGGCCAGGCCCATCATCGAGATGGTGTTCAGCGTCACACCACTGGCCTTCATGGCGGGGAAGGTGACCAGCAGGGAGGTGGGAATGGCCAGGGCCACGATAATGCTCGGAGCGAGCCGCACCAGGAAGGCGAAGAGCACCACGAAGGCCAGCAAGAAGGCCTGGATGCTCGTCTGCTCCACGTTCCCCAGGGCGCGGTTGATCATGTCCGACTGGGCGAAGAGCACGTCCAGGCGTACCCCCTTGGGCAGCACCCGCTCGATGTCCTTGCGTCGCTGCTGCACCGCCTTTGCCACCAGGAGGGTGTTGGCGTCCGACTGCTTGCGCACCATTGTCATGACCGAGGACCGGCCGTTGTTTCTGATGACCCGGTTCTGCTCCTGGAACCAGTCCTTGACCTGTGCCACGTCCTTGACGCGGATCTCTCGCGCGCCCCGCTTGACGATGATCACCTCTCCAATCTCCGCCACCGAGTGGAAGCGGCCCTGGGTGCTGATGGCCACGAGCTGCCCTCCCTGGCGCACCGCGCCGCTGGGCATCTGCAGGTTTGCCTGCCTGATGGCGTTGAGCACCTGGGCCGGCGCCACCATGAGGGCCCTGAGCCGCTCGGGGATGAGCTCCACGTGGATCTCCCGCTTCAGCCCTCCGGCGGTGTTGGCCGAGGCCACCCCTGGGATCCGCTCCAGCCGCGGCTCCACCAGCTCCTCGGCTATTCGCCGCAGCTCCGCCGGTCCGTAAGGGCCAGTCACCCCCATGAAGACCACCGGCTGAAGGGACGGGTCGAAGGCGAAGACGATGGGCTTCTCCACGTCGTCTGGCAGGGCAAAGGCGAACAGCTCGATGTTCTTCCGCACGTCGGTCTCGGCCTTGAACATGTCGGTGCCCCAGTCGAACTCGAGCTGGACCACGCTGATGCCGTACTTTGAGGTGGACTTTACCTCCTGAACCCCCTCCACCGACGCCACCGCGCTCTCGATGGGGCGAGTCACGAGCTGCTCCACGTCCTTGGGGCCCGCCCCGGAGTACTGGGTGACTATCACCACCACCGGAAATGTCAGGTTGGGGAAGAGATCCCTGGGAAGCTGGAAGTAGTTGAAGATACCGAAGCCCACGATACCGATGTAGACCATGGAGATGGTCACCGCGCGGCGGACGCTCAGGCTGCTCAGGCTCATGGCGACCTCCGCCTACCTGGAGCCCATGGCCGTGACCGGAGGCGTCCTGGGTGGACCTCCTGGTCCATCCGGCGCCGCCCTGGCCGGAGCCTCACCAGAGGGAGACATTGCCCGCGGCCGGAGGAAGCGCCTGCGCACCCGGATCTTGGTACCATCTCGCAGCTTGTGGTTGCCGACCACGATGACCGGGTCACCAACCTTGAGGCCGCTCACGATCTCCATGTCGCCGCCCTGGCGCTGCCCGATCTTCACCCGCTGCCGCCGGGCGCGATCCCTCTGCGCCAGAAACACCAGGAAGTCCACCTTCCCCAGCTCGTTGATGCGCCGGACGACCCCGCGCGAGGGTATCAGGATCACACCATCCCTCTTACCAGTGGTGACCACCAGGTCTGCGAACATTCCCGGCCGGAGCAGGCCACCGGGGTTCTTCACGAGCACCGTCACCCAGGCAGCGCGAGTGCGCCGGTCGATTACTGGCGATATGTAGTTGACGTTGCCAGGCCAGACGCGCTCGCCAAAGGCCGGCACGGTAACCCGCACCCTCTGGTCCTTCTTCAGCTTCACCAGGTCGAACTCGGTGGCCATGGCCTTCACCCGAACAGACTCGGTCTGAATGATGGTGCACAGGGGGAGGGCAGGGCCCGCCAGATCCCCCCGGTTGAGGAAGCGCTGGCCCACCACCCCGGAGATGGGCGCCTTGATGACCACGTTGGACATGGTGGAGTAGGTTTGTCCCACGGCAGCGGACATCTGGCGCACCTGTGCGTTGGCCACGTTGAACTGGGCCTGCGCCCGCTGCAAGGCCGCCATGGCCACAGTGCCGGTGCGAAAGAGCTTCTTCATGCGCTGAAGCTCTATGCTGGCCAGCTTGCGCTGGGTCTTGGCGGCCTCCAGGCCCGCCTTGGCCTGCCTCACCGCCTGCCACAGGGCTCCGGGCTTGATCACCGCCAGCACCTGGCCCTTCTTCACCCGGTCCCCCTCCTCGAGCTCGAGCTTCGTGATCCGCTCGGGAATCAAGGAGAACACCCGCACCTCCACGTCGGCCAGGATCTCCCCTGCCAGGCGCACCTCGCTCACAATGGTGCCCGTTACCGCGGGCTGAACCACCACCGGCACGGACCGCTCCTCGTGGCCCCTGCCGCCCTTGGCCCGGTTGCATCCGGTCGCCGAGACCAGGACCATCGCAACCGCAGAGATCCACAGGGGTGCGACCGACCCAAGACGCCGCCCAAAGAACCCCACCGTCACCCACAAGCCGCTCCATGAGTGTCCTCTCCCAACGGCTCGAAGAACAGTCAAGCGTACCTCCAGGGGCAGTCAAGCAGACGCCAGCTCGCCAATGGCCCGCAGCGAGTAGGCCATGGTGCCCGGTCCGCGGCCGGGAAGCTGGCGGCCAAGGTCATATTAACTACGCCCGGAGCGATGCCAATAGCTCATGTGTATCCATTTGTATGAGCGCACGCACCTCAAGGCAGCCGCCCCAAAGAGAGGCACCAATGGTTGGTGACCACAGCGCCGGCCGAGGTTACATCTTGCGAGGTTCTACCTTGACGGTGAGCCAGCTTGCGGGTAAATAGATCCACTGCCTGCGGGAATAGCTCAGTTGGTAGAGCACGAGCTTCCCAAGCTCGGGGTCGCGGGTTCGAGCCCCGTTTCCCGCTTGACTGCCGCCCTTGGGGTCCTTGGGCTCGCGAAAGAATATCCCCTGTATTCGGCCGCCGAGCTTGCTCTTTCGTGAACCCTTTGAAGATCCGCTGTACATCCCTCCCTCTGCCATCAGCCCCTCTCCTGCTCGCGGCCGCGGCACTGTGCCTGCTGGCGACAATGCCTGCGGGGTGCAAGGACAAGGACATCCCCATCGCGAAAAGCCAGGCGACCGTGGTGGAAGCTGGCTCTGAGCGCAAGTCGGGCCCCCGGCCTCTCCTGGCCGCCTGGCTGGAGCGGATCCCGGCGAACGTCCGCTGGGCGCTCGTGGTGGCGGACATCCACAGGGCTCGGGCCACCTTGGCGAGCCTTGCGGCGCTGCTCGAGCACCACCCACGCCTGGCCCTCGCGTTGACCAGGTGGGACGCCGCCCTTCGGCAGCGCCTCGGAAGCTCTCCACTGGCCCCCGAGACCCTGGCCGGCATCCTGCCCGGCTCCGGCGGCGCGATCTTTCGCGCCTCCGACGGAGCCCTGGTGCTCCTCTTTCGCACGCCTGCCCTCCGGGCGCTCCTGGAGACGGTGGTCAAGAACGTACGCCGCCAGGGGGCCCGAAGAACCTCTGGCGTGAAGAAGGCTCATGTCGCCGGTGCCCAGGCCCTGCTCCTGGACGGCTGGACCTGCAAGGCCGACACTCGATTCTCCACATGTGTCCACGGCCCCCCCGCTCGCCTGGAGAGGCTCCTGCAGAGCTCTGGCCAGAGCCTCTGGAGCCAGCGGCTGAGCCACCTCCACGGACGACACTTGAAGGGTAGGATCGGCCTCTGGATTCGGGACGCGAGCACCCTGTCCGGCCTGGACACGGCCGCCGCTCGGCTGCTGGGCTGGACCCCTCGCTCCCTCTGGTTGTCAGCGGCGCTCTCCAGGCGGCTGGACCTCCGGGTGATCGCCCTGGGCGGGCAGCCTCCTCCTGGCGTGAGCCCGAGGACCCTCCCCAGGCCTGGACACAGCGGTCTCGCCGCGGTGCAGAATGCCCCGCTCGTGGTGCGGCTGCGCATGTCGCCTCGCCGCCTGGGAAAGCACCTGCTGCGCCTGGCCCCCTCCCTCGCTCCCATGCTGGAGATCCTGGGGCGCCGGAGCCCTGGCGGGGGAACCCTGGGCATGGATCTGCTCGACGGTGAGCTGGTCCTGGCGAGCGACCACTCCGGCGTCGCGGCCTTCTTCGGCCTGCGCGACCCCACGCGGGGGCAGCGCGCCAGCAAGCAGATCATGCTCCTGCTGCGACCAGCTCTGCGACGATGGCGCAAGCAAACCAGGAGCCGCGGCCACGGATGGGATCTCTCCTACTCTGTGCGCGAGCTGGGGGACCTGCTCACCCACCGCCTGGCCCTCGTCATGCCCCTGCGCAAGGCGGAGGGGCAGGGAGCAGCCAGGGTGGAGCTGCTGTGGGGCCTCTCCTCTCACCACCTGGTCCTGGCCACATCCGAGAGCCTCTACAGGAGAGCCCTCTCCAGGGTGGACCTGCCCGACACCAGCTTCCTGCGGAGCCTGCCAGACTCCCTGGCCCGGGCGGGCTTCGCCGGAGGGGACGTGCTCGCAGCCCATGTGCGTCCCACGGATCTCCGCTTCTCCCTGCCTCGAAGCCAGCGAGAGGCCGCCCGCCGCGCCTTTGGCGAGCTGGAGGGCCGAAGCTCCCTCTGGGCCGCTTTGGTGAGCGCACTGGTCGATCTCACCGACTGCGCGAGCCTGACCTGCCAGCAGCTCCCAAGGGGGCTGGGCTGCAGGCTGAGGATCTCCTTGCTGGCTGGACCCACGGCAACGAGGGGGCGGGCGGCTCTCCTCGGCAAGGCTCCAATGGCCACCGCAGCTCGCCCTGGCAGGGCTCCTGGGGGAGCCAGAGCCCACAG
>JAJRWW010000614.1 GCA_024276595.1 Myxococcota bacterium | reverse complement strand
GCGCCGGTCGATTCTGGCGCCTGTCTTTTGCTGGAGGTGAAACCTTGCGAATCGTCTTTCTCGGTGCGGCTCAGACCGTTACGGGGTCCATGTTCTTGCTGGAGACCGACAGCGGCAGCATCCTGGTGGACTGTGGCTTCTACCAGGGGCGGCGCCAGAGGTCCAAGGAGCTGAACCGACACCTCCCCTCCAAGGTGTTCGATGCGGACGTGGCGGTCCTGACCCACGCGCACATCGACCACAGCGGCTCCATTCCCACCCTGGTGAAGGGGGCCTTCGACGGGCCCATCTTCACTACCCCCGCCACCGCGGATCTGTGCCAGCACATGTTCCGCGACTCGGCGCGCATACAGCAGCACGACGCCGAGTACTTGAACAAGAAGTTCTCGGGCGATCCGGACTGGGAGCCCATAGAGCCCCTGTACACCGAGAAGGATGCAATTTGCGCCCTCGAGAGCATGGTGACCTACCACTACTGGAGGCCCTTCGAGCCCCTCCCGGGGGTTCGGGTGGTGCTGCACGACGCTGGGCACGTGCTGGGCAGCGCCAGCGTGCTCATCGAGGCCGAGGGGAGGCGCGTGCTCTTCTCCGGGGACATCGGCCGCAGGAACATGCCCATCCTGAGGGATCCGGAGGTGCCCGCCAACGTGGACTACCTGGTCATGGAGTCCACCTACGGCGACCGCGAGCACGGCGCCATCGAGTCCACGAGAGAGGACCTGGCGCGGATCATCAATGAGACATCGGAGAGGGGCGGCAAGGTCATCATTCCCAGCTTTGCCCTCGAGCGCACCCAGGAGGTGGTGCTGGGCCTGAACCACCTGCGCAAGGAGGGCAAGATCGTAGACATTCCCATCTACGTGGACAGCCCCCTGGCCACCAACCTCACCCACGTGTTCAAGAATCACCCGGAGTGCTACGACGACGGCGCCCTCAGCTTCCTCCAGGAGCACGGAGATCCCTTTGGCTTCGACACGCTCACCTACACGCAGTCCGTTCAGGAGTCCATCGCCCTGAACACCCAGCCTGGGCCCATGGTCATCATCTCCGCCTCGGGCATGTGCGAAGCGGGGCGAATCGTCCACCACCTGCGCAACAACATCGAGGATCCCAAAAATACGGTTGTTATCGTTGGCTTTCAGGCACAGCACACCCTAGGCCGGCGTCTAGTGGAGCGGCGGGAGCAGGTGAAGATATTTGGAGTGCCCCGGGATCTGCGCGCCCGGGTGGAGGTGCTGAACGGGTTCTCGGCGCACGCGGGCCGCAAGAGCCTGCTGGAGTACGCCAGGCTGGCGGGCCCAGACACCAGCAAGGTCTTCCTGGTGCACGGAGAGACCGACGCTCAGCAGTCCCTGGCAGAGGCGCTGACCAGGCGGGGTATGGCCGTGGAGGTCCCCTCTCGCGGGCAGATCGAGACCCTCTGAGAGCCTCTGGGTGGTGCAATGGAGAGCACACAGCCCATGCCGGCGCCAACACCACCGGCACCTACGCTGGAAGACATCGTCACCGCAGCGGACCGCATCCGACCCCACGTGCACCGCACCCCGGTGCTGACCTGCTCTGCTCTCGACGAGCTCAGCGGCGCGTCCCTGCTCTTCAAGTGCGAGTGCTTCCAGAAGGTTGGCGCCTTCAAGATCCGCGGTGCCACCAACGCGGTGCTCTCGCTTCCAGAGGATCGGGCGCGGCGAGGTGTGGCCACCCACTCTTCGGGCAACCACGCGGCGGCCCTGGCCCTGGCCGCACGAAACAGGGGGATCTGTGCGTACGTCGTAATGCCCAGCAACGCGCCGCAGGTCAAGGTGGACGCGGTGGCGGGCTATGGCGCGCAGATCACTCGGTGCGCGCCCACCCTGGACGCCCGGGAGGAGGCGCTCCTGGCGGTCGTCGCCGAGACGGGTGCAGAGGTCATCCACCCGTACAATGACCCCGCCGTGGTGGCTGGCGCGGGCACCGCTGCCCTCGAGCTGCTCACGGACCACCCCGACCTGGACGCCGTCCTGGCGCCGGTGGGTGGTGGTGGGCTCATGAGCGGTACGGCCATCGCCGCCCGGGGGCTCTCGCAGCGGATTCGAATCATCGGAGCCGAGCCGGCCATGGCAGACGACGCCTTCAGGTCCCTCCGGGAGGGGAGGATCCTTCCCTCCGTGGATCCCCAGACCATCTGCGACGGTCTCCTCACCTCCCTCGGCCCCCTCTCCTTCGCGGTGCTCTCCCGGCTCCTGGAGCGCATCGTGACCGTGGGGGAGGCCAGCGTTGTCCGCGCCATGCGCCTCGTGTGGGAGCGCATGAAGGTGGTCATCGAGCCCTCTGCGGCGGTGCCACTGGCTGCGCTCCTGGAGGGCGGGCTGGATCTACGCGGGATGCGGGTGGGGATCATCCTGTCCGGAGGCAACGTGAGCCTGGATCGGCTCCCCTGGTAGGGACGCACTGGCGCGGCGGCTCAGCTCCGCGCCAAGGCCCGGGCTACGGGTCGCCATGGGTCGCCAGGGGTCGCCACGGGTTGTCACAGGTTGTCACTAGTTGTCGCTCCGGCGCTGTTGCCAGGCAGCGAGCCAGTCCAGGGTGACGTGGCCCGCCATCAGGAGCGCGGCCAGGGCCATGAGGCCGTAGGCGCCCAGGTCCTGTCTACCCGACAGCAGCAGCGCCATGCCCGAGCCGAAAAGGGTGGCGCTGACCAGGGTGGCCCGGACTCTCTTTCCGAGGCGGTCGGTCGCCCTGGCGGCCTGGCGGTCGGTCACGTAGAGGCGGCCGTGACGCACATCGTCCATTATCTCGTCCAGCTTCAGGGGAAGGTCGCGCGCCAGGGCGTTGAGAGTGCCCGCACGCTGCATCAGCTCCTTTCCCAGGCGCGCAGGATGGTATCGCCGCATCACGATCCGGGTCAGGTGGGGTGTGGCCACCTGGATGAAGTCCAGCTCGGGGTAGACCTGCTTGCCCACCCCCTCGATGGTCATGATGGCTCGCCCGAGCATGGTCAGCTCGGTGGGCACCTCGATGCTGAAGGACATCGCTCCCATGACTATGTCCTGGATGAGCGCCGCCACCTGCATGTCCTGAAGTGACTTGCGCAGGTGCTTGTTCGCCAGCCGGCGTACCTCTCCGCGGAAGGCCTCGTGATCCACCCGCCCTCGGGCCCTGCCGATGGAGAGCATGGCCGTGGCCATGGCGTCTGTGTCCTTGCGCGCGGCCGCCAACAGCAGGTCGATCATCTTGTCCCGGAGGTCCGGGGAGAGGCGCCCCACGAGCCCCAGGTCGATGAGCCCGAGGAGGAGCTCGGAGGACTCCTCAGGCCCATAGCCACCCTCGGGGGGCGTAGGCATGATGAAGATGTTGCCCGGGTGCGGATCAGCGTGGAAAAAGCCGTCCTCGAAGACCATCTTGAGCACCACCCGCACGCACTCCTCGGCGATGGTCCTCCCGTCCGCTCCCGCGTCCACCGCATCGGTGACCTTGATGCCATCGAAGTACTCGAGGGTAAGCACCCGCCGGCTGCTTACCTCCGAGTAGACCCGGGGAAAGCGTACCAGGGGGTCGTCGGCGAAGTTGTTGGCGAAGCGGGTGGCGTTGTCCGCCTCGGTGGTGAAGTCCAGCTCCGCGCGGATGGCGATGTCGAACTCCTTGGCCAGGCCAGTGGGACGATAGATGCGCGCCTCCGGGATCGCCTTCTCCACCATGCGCGCCAGCATGTGCAGAAGGTCCAGATCCCGCTCCACCATGTCCTGGATGCCCCGCCGCCGCACCTTCACGGCCACGTCGACCACCTCGCCGTCGGCCAGCTTGAGTGTGGCCCTGTACACCTGTCCGATGGATGCGCTGGCCATGGGCTCCTCGTCGAAGGACTCGAACAGCTCCTTCACTGTGGCGCCCAGGGACTCCTCAATCTGCCTGTGGGCGTCCTCGGGAGAGGAGGGAGGGACGTCATCCTGGAGCTTCTTGAGCTCCTCGCATATGTCCTCGGGCAGCAGGTCCGTGCGGCTGCTGGCCATCTGACCGAGCTTGACGAAGGTGGGTCCCAGGTCCTCGGCCACCATGCGCAGGCGCACCGCCATGGGTGGGCGGTCCACCTTCTCCCCGCTCTTGTCCTTGGTGGAGAGCCCCATGCGCCGGGCAACCTCGCCGAAGCCATGGCGCATGAGCACCTGCGTTATCTGTCTCAGGCGCTCCACGTCTCGCACAGCGGTCTTGAGCTGCATGGGAGGACAGTACCGCCTGGCGCAGGCCCCGTAAAGGTGCCCCAGGGCACTCTCTGGCGAGACTCGTGGCTCGGCACCGAGGTCCGGTCCGAAAGAGGTGCGAGGTCAGGTGGCTGCGCCCTCGAAGCTCCTGGCGAGGGCCTCCCCGGCCTTGGGGTCTTCTGTGCGCATTACGTGCAGCACATGGCGTCGCATCTCGCGCTTGATGGCGGCGTAGGTGCTGCCCTTGGCCTGGCCCAGCTTGGCTGCCAGCTCCCGAGCGCGCCCGATGAGATCCTGGGCCTGCACGAGCTCGTCCACAAAGCCCATCTTGTGGGCCTGAGCAGAGGTGAAGCGCTCCCCTGTGTAGGCCATGTCTCGGAAGGATGCCGGGGGCAGGATGGCCTGGAAGAGGGCCGTCATGCCCGGCCAAAAGGGGATGTCGATCTGCACCTCAGGCAGCCGAACGAAGCCGCGATCCGGAGGCATCAGGCGGAAGTCCATGCAGGCGGCGAGGATGGCGCCGCCTGCCACGGAGTGACCGTTCATCGCCGCCACCAGTGGCTTGGGGAACCCTGTGGCGGAGATGAGCGTCTGGTTCAGGGCGGAGGTGAAGCTGCGGATGTTCTGGATGTCTGCCAGACCCTGGCCCATCAGCCACTCCAGGTGGATCCCGGTGGAAAAGTACTTCTCCTGGGCGCCGGTGACAATCACGGCTCGGACCTCTTCGTCGGAAGCGAGCCGGGCGAGCGCCCCATTGAGCTCCTCCAGAAATGGAGTGGTGAAGCGGTTTTGCTCCTCGTGGCACATGGTCAAGAGGGCTACCCCTTCGGTGATGTCGATGCTCAAATGCTCCATTGGTCTCTTGCCGTCCTGTTGGAGTTGAGATGTGTGCGCCGCTCAGAGCTTGCTCCAGATGAGGTTCATGAGCTTTTGGAAGTGGGAATCGGTCACCGTGAGCTGGAAGAGGGCGACCTTGCCGGTGACCTTGGCCGAGGTGCTGTCAAGCAGCGCCGCTACCAGTGGCGGAGGCGCCCCCTTCTTTCCTCTGGAGCTCTTGAGCGCGAGCTTCATCATGTCCACGAACTTCAGCAGGGCCTGGGCAGCCTTGGGGGTGGCCAGCTCCAGGCGGTTGGTCGCGGTCCAGCCCTTCTTGCTCCATTTGACCAGCACCGTGCCAGCGGTGATCTTCGAGATGGCCGCGAGCATGGGGAGGCTCCCTCCGGAGCCTCCTCCGGCCCCTCCCGGCATCTCGAAGGCACCAAAAGCCAGCCAGGCCAGGAGCCCGGTGGGCAAGGTCTTGAGCTGTGCGGCGATGGCCGCGTTGCCAGCGGAGAGATCTCCCTTGATTGCCGGGTCGAGCATGGAGGCAGCGCAGACGGCGAGGGTGTGGGGACCAGTGGCCACCAGGGCGATGGCCTCGGCCTTACGACCGGCCCGAATCACCTCCTTGCCGCCCAGGCGCTCGATTGTCAGCTTGGGGACGCCCGTGGGGAGGGGGATGGTGATGAGCTTTTTCAGAATGGCCGAGGAGTCGAAGCTCCCCGACATGATCACAATGAGGTCCTTGGGATCTCGGATGGACGTAATGGACGTCCCTCCCACGATGATCTTCAGCTCCGACACCAGGGAGAGGGGATCGGCGCCGAGGGCCTTTTTCACCTGGGCGTAGGTCTTCCCTTGCAGCACGGCCTTGATGTCCTTGAGCGACATCAGCCCCTTCCAAAGAAAGGTCTTGCGAAGCGCGACCACGTTCAGGCCCAAAACAACCTGTGCCCGGAGCTTGCCGCCCGCAGGCCGCGCCACGGGGGAGG
>JAJRWW010000613.1 GCA_024276595.1 Myxococcota bacterium | reverse complement strand
TGGTGGTTGGCGTTGTTGAGCAGGTTCGAGAGCACCTGCAGGATCATGTCGGCGTCGGCCAGCACCGGGGGCAGGTCCTGGTCCGCCTCCAGCAGCACCGAGCTCCTCTTGCGGCCGGTGCGCACCAGCAGGTCCTCGATGGAGTCCTTGCAGATCTGCTCCAGGTCCACCGCCGCGACCATTGCTGCCTGGTGTCCCCGGTGGCTGAGCTGGTGGTAGCGGAGGATCTCGTCCACCAGCCCGGAGAGGCGCTTGAGGTTGCGCAGGGCCACATTCATTCCAGCGCTGAGCTGCTGGGACATGGGCCCCAGCTTCTCGCGGACGGCCAGGTCCACGTAACCGAGGCCGGTGACGAGCGGGGTGCGCAGCTCGTGGCTGATCATGGCCAGGAACTCCTCTCGGGAGCGGTGCAGCTCGGCGAGGCGTTGGTTGGCCGCCTCCAGGTCCACGTTGCGCTGCTCCAGCTCCGCCGTGCGCTGGGCGACCCGGCGCTCCAGGTCGCCGTGGGCGCGTCGCAGCTCATCCTCCAGCCGCTTGCGCCTGAAGAACTCGGGAACATCCAGGCGGTCGGGTCCGGGGAGATGGGACAGGAGCCCCTCGGTGTGCATCCGGTCGATGTGGTCCTGGATGCGAGAGGGGGGAGCCATGACGAAGCGGCAGCAGGCGTCACCCCTGGCCCGGCAGGTGATCTCCGCCGACACCAGGGGGATGCCGTAGCTCTGCTCGCACCAGCCAGAGGAGTAGCCGGCGTTCATCACGCAGATGGGGAAGTCGGCCACCTCTCCGCGCTCCAGCCAGGCGTCTGCTTCGAAGGAGTTGGGGTGGTCGTAGTACAGAAAGAAGCTCTCGTCGGGAGCGGGTGCCGACTCGACGTGGATCTCCACCAGGGCCCAGCCGGTGTAGGCGAAGTGAACCGGTCCAGCGGAGAGCTTCTCCAGGGGATCCCTCACGCCCATGCGCTCGTGGAAGGCGGCCGCGTCGGCCTTGCCCAGGGAGTGCCCCACGTCGAAGAGAAAGCCCCTGGCGACGGAGTCGGCCTCCCTGGGACCGCGGTCGCGGTACAGGGAGCGCACCAGGTTGTAAAGCTCGATCGACATGGAGGACGCCCGCACAAGGATGTAGCGCTCCCCGGAGACGACGATCCGCGCGGAGAGGGGGTCCTCCCACCGAGAGGCGAAGTAGTCGGCCACGTAGCTCTTGGCGCGATTGAATGTCTCCTGCAGCTCCTCGGGCACGTCCACGATGACGCCCCTGCCGGTCCGAGCGCCGTTGATCTCTCCGAGCTCCTCCTTGATCTCGACCATGCGACTGCGGAGGCGCTCCAGCTCGGCCTCCAGGCGCTCTTTTTTCTCCGTGCTGTCCTGCATCGACCAACTCCAGCCCTGTTCTCCAACGGAGCATCCCCGGGTGATTCGAGTCTAAGCTGTTGGCGCTTTTTTTTCCAGGCCCCCCCGCATGCCACTTGCCGCCGCCAGGCTCATTGCCTATTAATCCCACCCAATGTCTGAGAAGCGCACCGATCCCTTGCTGGACCCCCGGGCGGGGACCAGGCTGCTCTTGCTGGGCAACGAGGCGGTCGCCCGCGGCGCCCTGGAGGCCGGTGTCGCTGTGGCCACCACCTACCCCGGCACCCCGGCCACCGAGATAGGAGACACCTTCTTTCGTCTTTCGAACCAGACGGACCGCTACTACTTCGAGTACTCCGTCAACGAGAAGGTGGCCCTGGAGGTGGCCGCCGCAGCGGCGGTCGCAGGGGTTCGCGCCATCACCTCCATGAAGCACGTGGGGCTCAACGTGGCATCCGACCCCCTGATGACCCTGGCCTACCTGGGCGTCAACGGTGGGCTGGTGCTGGTGACATCGGACGAGCCCGGTTGCCACTCGAGCCAGAACGAGCAGGACAACCGCTGCTACGCTCGCATGGCGCACCTGCCGCTGCTCGAGCCCGCCGATCCCCTGGAGGCCAGGGACATGACTCTCTACGGCTTCGAGCTTTCGGAGCGGGTCGCCCTCCCGGTCATCCTCCGCATGACCACCAGGGTGAGTCACATGAGGGGGGGCGTGCCCATGGGCGAGCTGCCGGCGCGGGTGCGAAGCCAGGGGGCCTTCCAGCGCGATCTGGCGCGGTTTGCCTACAACCCGGGCCTGGCCCGTCGTCGTCGGAGAGTCCTCCTGGAGCAGATGCGCCTCGCGGCGTCCATCGCCGAGGAGGCCCAGGGGCTGAACCTCCTGCTCGGTGGGGGCGCGACGACGGGGTTGCTGGGGGTTCTCGCCAGCGGGGTCGGCGCGAGCTACGCCCGTGACGCCCTGGCGGAGCTGGGCCTGGCTGAGGAGGTGGTCGTCGCCAAGCTGGGCTTCTCAAACCCGGTGCCGGACAGGTGGCTGGGCGACTTCCTGAGAGGGGTGCGGGTCTGCCTGGTGCTGGAGGAGGTGGAGCCGCTCCTGGAGCAGCACGCCAATGCGCTGGCCCACACCCAGGGCATCGCGGTGACGGTGGAGGGGAGGGCGTCGGGCCGGCTCCCTGCCGATGGGGAGCTGACCCTGGACCTGGTCACCCGAGCCCTGTGCGAGCTGACGGGGCGCCCTCCCCCCGCCAGCAGCGATGCTTTTGTGGAGCCCCTGCCCTTGCCGGCGCGGCCACCCACCCTCTGCGCGGGCTGCTCCCACCGCAACACGTTCTACGCCGCCAAGCTCGTGGGCGGCGAGGGCGCCACCTACTCCAACGACATTGGCTGCTACACCCTGGGGCAGCTTCCTCCCCTGAGCCTGTGCGACCTGCTCATCTGCATGGGGTCCAGCGTGAGCACCGCCGGGGGCTTCTACCGCTCCACCGACAGGCCGTCCTTTGCCTTTATTGGCGACTCCACCTTCTTCCACTCGGGGATGGCCGGGCTTGTGAACGCGGTACACAACCGTCACCGCATGGTGCTTGTGATCATGGACAATCGCACCACGGGCATGACCGGTCACCAGCCCCATCCGGGCACCTGCACGGACGGGATGCACGAGCCCGCGCCGGCGCTGGACATGGAGGCCATCTGCCGCGCCATGGGGCTGGGGTTCGTGGAGACCATCGACCCGGCGGACCTCCGCCTGGCGGTGGACACCTTCGAGCGCGCCGTGGCCCACCCGGGCGTGTCGGTGGTCATCGCCCGCGCCCCCTGCCTCTTCGTGGATCCTTCCGT
>JAJRWW010000612.1 GCA_024276595.1 Myxococcota bacterium | reverse complement strand
TGGGTGAAGACCTGGTTTACCGCCACTTCGCCGGGGAGAAGGTCATCACCCACGAGCACTACGACGACCTGGTTCACGAGGTGCGGGTCCGCCTGGGAATCGACCCGAGGCTGGAGGAGCTGGGCCCTGAGCGGGATTGGATCCCAGAGGCAGCGGGCGCCAGGGTGACCCGGGCCCTGATGGAGCTGCGCCAGGACCTGGAGCAGCGGCTGGGCACCGAGAGCTTCGTGGAGCTGGGGCGACAGCTCCTCCTCTCCACCATCGACCGTCTCTGGACAGACCACCTCACAACCCTGGAGCTGGCGGATGAGAGCGTCTCCCTGCGCTCCTATGCGGAGCTGGACCCGGTGGTGGAGTACCGCCGGGAGGCCGGGCTGCTCTTTCAGAACCTGCTGCGGGAGATCCGGCTGGAGACCGCCGCCGCCCTCTGCCACCTGGCCCTGTCCGGGGAGCTGGAGTCAGATGACCAGGGGGCGCTCCTCCCCTCGCAGAGGCGGGAGCAGCGGCGCCAGCTAAAGCGCTGAGCCGCTGATTCGCTGATTCCCGACCCTTGCCCCACCCCAAAAGCCTCGCTAGTATGGTGACCTTGCCAGCGGGCGCTGGCCTGCCCGATGGCTGTGACCTCGAAGTCCACAAGGAGGGACCATGAAGGCACGAAATCACCACGTGATGCTCCTGGCGCTGGGCGCGACGTTGCTGCTGCTCCCAGCCTGCGGGAAAAAGAGCCTGGACAAGAACGTGGACAGGCTTGTCAAGGCCGCCAAGGCAAACGACTACAAGGCCTTCAAGGAGATGTCCCACCCGGACCTGGTGAGCAAGTTCTCCGCGGAGAAGTTCAAGCTCCTCTCAGACAGCCTCAACCTCCTGGGCGCCTACAAGGACCGCTCCATGCGCGGCATCAAGGCCAGGACGGGGAAGGTGCGGGAGGGGCGCTACAAGCTCACGTTCGAAAAGGGAACCGTGCGCCTGAAGATCACCCTCGTGCGGGGCAAGCTCATGGGCTTCATGTTCTCAGGAGACGACATGAACGAGGCCATGAAGAAGGTTCGAAAGAGGCTCTACTCCGAGTACAAGGTGGGCTCCTTCGAGTTCCTGGACGAGGCGAACAAGCGGAAGAACAACGTCTTTGGCGCGGGCAAGAAGATCCGCTTCAAGCTGGCCATCTACGGCATGAAGCGCCAGGGGGGCACCCTCAAGATCCAGGCGGCGCTCGCAGTGGAGGACGCCTCGGGCAAGGTTCTGATCCAGAACCCCAAGCTCGTGGACTCCGCGGTGCCCATCGGGGCGGACGACATCCCAGTGGGGACGGTCACGGGCAGCTTCAAGATCGCCAACCCTGGTCACTACACCGTGCGGCTCCAGGTCACCGACGGCCACACCGGCAAGAAGCTCGACTACAAGACCGCCCTGCTCATCGAGAAGTAGCCCGACCAGGTCAGCGAGCAGACCAGCTCAGCGAGCCGACCAGGGACGCCAGGAGGCCAGGAAGCTGGGCAGATCCAGGAGGCTGAAGCGAAGGGTGCCGGGCCCCAGCTCCTCGCCATCCCGAAACAGATCCCCCTCCAGGGTGGTGATGCTCCTTGGGAGATCCCAAAAGCGCACGGTCTTCTTCCCGTAGAACCTGTAGCGACGCCCCGCCTCGTCGTCGAAGGTCACCTGGTAGCGAAGGTGGCGATCCAGCGGCAGGCCTATCTCCAGGTAGCTCCCCGGCTGAAGCTCGGCCTCCTCCACCACCCCCTCCAGGGTGACTGTGCCGGTGAGGCTCATGGGCGCCCACCCGCCAAAGGGAGTGAGCGCGGGGGTGTCCGCCTCCACGGAGAAGGAGAGCTGGCGCTCCCCCTCGGGGGTGGACACGAAGCCGGACATGGTCTCTCGAAAGCGCAGGCCCATTTTGCTCTCCTGCTGTCAAGCGTTTACCCTCAGCCCTCCATAGTCAAGTGGCCCTGGCCCAAAAATGGGGAGCGCCGCTCGCCGGGTCGCACCCGGGGAGCGGCGCCCAGGAGCCCGGGGCTCCTACCGTCGCCCCCTCCAGCGCCCTCCTCCCCGGCCCCAGCCGCCTCCTCGGCCCCGGCGGCCTCCCCGGCCCCAGCCGCCTCCCCGGCCCCAGCCGCCTCCCCGGCCCCAGCCGCCTCCCCGGCCCCAGCCGCCTCCCCGGCCCCAGCGCCGTCCACCGCCCCTCAGGCTCCTCAGGCGGATCCGCTGGGCAGGGGTGAGGAGCCTCACCAGCTTCAAGCGCAGCGAGAACCGCCGCTCCGACATCTTCTTCCTCAGGGCCAGCTTGCGCTGGTGCAGGGCCTGTAGCTTGGCCTGGTCCGGGCTGTCTGCGAGCCAGAGCACCCGCATCCTGGCGTGGATGCGCGCCATCTGCAGCCTCACCTTGGCGACGCCGACCCTGGCGCTCCTGCGCATTCCCTGGATCTTTTTCACCTGCGCCGCGGTCAGCTTCAGCTCCTTGCGCAGCCGCTGCATGTCTCCGCGGAGGAGCTTGCCCGCTCCCATGCCCCGGCCCATCCCCATCCCGCGGCCCATGCCTGGTCCACCCCAGCCGTGGCGGCAGCCCCCGCCAGGCCCCCAGGGCCTGGCCAGCGCAGCGGCAGGCGCGAGCACCAGCGCACCGGCGGCCAGGGCCAGCAGGGCGCGAGTGCCAGTCATCGCTGTCGT
>JAJRWW010000611.1 GCA_024276595.1 Myxococcota bacterium | reverse complement strand
AGCCAGGAGGGCTACCTCGTGCTGGGGACGATCTTCGGCCAGAACACCGTCGTGCGTGGACATTGGCGAGTGGACGCGGGCATAGACGACATCCACGTCGTCGACATGGGCAAGGCGGGGCGATTCATCTATACCGTCTCCTTCGACACGACCAGCACCAACCGAAGGATCTTCCATCACCTGCTGCGCTTCGACGGTCACGCAATAAGAGCCGTCTGGTCCTATCGGCTCGACTATGACGTCCTGCTGCCATCCACCTACGAGCCGGTGTCGGTGACCTTCCGCGACGAGGACGGAGACGGAGCTCGGGAGGTGCGCCTCCGGATCCCGGGCAAGAAGACCCCGCACCTGTGGAAGCGCCGCTGGGCGCTCTTCAGGTGGAGCCCCCCTCGCAACGAGTTTCTTCCCTTCCGAAACCTGGCCTTCACTCCCGTGGCAAGACAGAAGCCCCTTTGGGCTGCCTTCGGCTTCCTGGAGGCCATTCGAAAGCGCGCACGCGTCCACCTGCGTCGCTTCGCCACCAACAGGAGGCGCTGTCTCGGCGCTGACGAGCTGTATGAGGCCATGACGGGAGGCAAGTACAAGATCCTGGGCCCGCCCCGCCGCAAGCCCAAAGTCCGAACGCACAGCTCCAACAGAGCCTCGGCGCTGGTGGACCTGGAGCGCCCCGGAGACCCTCGCCGCTACATGGCCGAGCTGGAGCTTGTGCGCACCAGCAGCAAGCCCAACTCCTGGGCCGTGTGCCGGATCCGTTTCTTCCGGCTCTGATGTCTCCCTTGGGGAGTGTTGTGGGGTGCGAGATCCGTATGCTGGGGTGAAAAGCGCCCTCCCGGGCTGCTCGACAACCCCACTCCCTCGGGCTATAACGCCCGGCTAGGAGCAGCAAGCATGTGGCTGGCAGACTACCTCCGCAAGCGCTGGGGGCTCTTCTCCCTGGTGACCGCCGTGACAATGGTCGGGCTGGTGCTCTCGGGCGGCGGGAGCAAGGATCCGCAGGGAGCGCCCCCCAAGGCGCCCTCTCACTCCTTTGGCGCCCCGTCCCCGAAGAACCTCTCGCCGGGCGCTGTGAAAAGCCTCTGCGCCCGACAAGGGATCCACGTGACAGACCCTCCCACCGCCAACCCCAAGGGGATCCGCCATCCAGGGTTTCCTCCACCCCGCAAGACGCCCCCTTCCCTGGGCAAGGCGGGGCGCGGGCTCTTCCCATTGCAGGAGAAGCTGATGGGCCTGGGCGAGCGGAGGCCCGGCCACGCCCGGCTGCTGCACCGCCTGGCAGCAGGCTTTGCCCAGCGCTACCGCTACTTTGCGTACCTGGCGGGGAGCCGCAAGGCCGCTCGACGCTACTACCGTCGCCGCGCAGCCCGGCGGATGCAGCCCGCACCCACGGGAGGAGGTGCCACCGGTGCCGCGCCCCAGCCAACACCCCCCGCGCAGGCCATCCTCCAAAAGGCCCTTGGCTACCGCAGGCGCGCGCTCCGCTACTACCGCGAGCTGGCCACATCCAGGGCGCTGGCCCGCTATGGCCGCCGGCCCGCTGCCCTGCTGGAGTACGCTATCCTGCTCGCGAAAAAACCTGCCAACACCAGGCGAAGGAAGGGAGCCCGACCCTCTCGCGACGAGCCCACGCGCATCCTGCACAAGCTCTGGGATGAGCACCCCGGCTCCCCGGAGGCCGTGGAGGCAAGCTCCCTTTTGGCACACAGGATGGCGGCCAGGGGGCTCTGCGCCAAGGTGGTCTTTCTGCTCAAGAAGCTCCCCACGACCCCTCTGGATCCGAAGACCCCCCCTCGCCGGGCCCTTCTGCGCGGCCTGGCACATTTCCACGCCGGCGTCTGCCTGCTGAAGCAGGGCTCCCACGCTGCCGCTGCCCGGCGACTGGCCACGGCCATGGCCGACGCCAACCAGGCCCGGCGGGGCGGCAGCAAGGCTGCGGCATCTCTGGCCCGGGAGGCAGCCATCGCCTGGGCGAGGGCCTACGGGGCCGCCGGAGACCTGACGCGACCAAGGGCGCGGCTGGCCTCCCTCGGGAGCGCCGTTGCCCCGGTCGCCACCGCCGTGCTGGCCTCGCAGCTCATCAAGGAGGGCGCCCTCCGGGCGGCCATGGAGCTGTGCGCGCCAGCAGTACCCGCGCCCACCGGCGCCAAGTGAGGTCCACACATGAAGTTCGAGTACCGCCACACCTTCGACACATCTGCCGAGCGCCTGGTGGAGGCCCTGTTCGATCCCGATCTGGCCCCTTTCCTCTCCGAGCACATGACCACGATTGTCTCCATCGAGCCCATGGAGCGCACCGAGGACGAGCAGCGGATCCGGCGCAAGGTCAAGTACGTGCCCGTGCCCATGATCAGCAAGATAGGCCCCAAGAAGATCACCCCGGAGTCCATGCAGTGGGTGGAGGAGTCCAGCTTCGACAAGGCACGGAGAGTGATGACCTTCGAAAACATCCCCACCCATCCCAAGGTGCGCGCCAAGATGGTCAACAGGGGCGAGCTGCAGATCCAGCCCACAGGCTCTGACCGCTGTGAGCGGATAATGCGCGGAGAGCTGAAGATCAAGTTTCCCCTCCTGGGGAGGGTGGCAGAGTCGATCATCGCCAAGAACGGCAAGAAGATGCTGGATGAGGAGGCGGAGGTGGTGGCTCGCTACATGCGCGAGCGACGCTGATGCGCCAGGCACCGATGGGCGGGCGTAGCAGACGCCCCTGGCGCCCCTAGCCTCCGCGCTTGAGCTAGGTGAGCACTAGCTTGGCCACGGCCTTGAGGGTGTCGAAAACCCCCTCGCCGGTGGTGGCCACTGCTTCGAAGTCGGGGACGTTGGTGGTGTTCAGGTACTGGCGAAGCTCGTCCACCGGCACCACGTTGGGAAGATCCCGCTTGTTGTACTGAAGCACATAGGGGAGCTTGTCCAGGTTGTAGCCCTGCTCGGCGAGGTTCACCCGCAGGTTCTCCAGGGACTCGAAGTTGGCCTCCATGCGCTCCATCTGGGAGTCTGCCACGAACACCACTCCGTCCACTCCCTTGAGGATCAGCTTCCGGCTGGCGTCGTAGAACACCTGGCCAGGCACCGTGTACAGGTGAAAGCGCGTCTTGAAACCACGGATCTCACCCAGGCTGAGCGGCAGAAAATCGAAAAAGAGCGTCCGCTCGGTCTCGGTGGCAAGGGAGATCATCTTCCCCTTGGCCTCCGGGCTGGTCTTCTGATAGATGAACTGCAGGTTCGTGGTCTTCCCGCACAGCCCAGGGCCGTAGTACACGATCTTGCAGTTGATTTCCCGAGACGAGTAGTTGATGAACGACATCTATTCTGGCCTCGCGTCTAACCCTCTCGTCGAACCCATCGGGCGGGACGGTACCCCGCCGTCAAACCGCAGGATCTAAGAACTCTAGTCATTGAAGAGGTTGTCGATGTCGTCATCCGTGATCTCGGCAAAGATCGACGGCTGCGACGGCTGCTCGAGCTTCTGCATCATGGAATCGAATATCTGGCCCACCTCGTTGCCGGCCTTCTTGACTCGGAGCCGAACCAGACCCAGGGAGGACCGCTCGTCGAACAGCACCACCAGGATCACGCGCGAGGCCACGATGGAGATGTGGACGTTGGTCCGCTCCCCCTCGTGAAACTGCGTGGAGAACTCCCGCTCGGACATCAGCTTGGCGATGCCGCCCGTGGCGGCCACGTTGCCCGCGGTCAAAGACGACAGGGAGGTCGTGTCGATGTTTTCTATCTCACCGGCCGCAGCGATCTCTTGACCGTTCTTGTCGATAAGCAGGACCGCGTAGGCGTTTGAGTCACGGTGCAACCGATCGACTACCTCCTGGATTTGGTTGTACTCTTCCTCGTACATCACATCCATGGTCGAGAACTCCTTGACTGGCGCAACTTGGCGAAAAGTCGGCGTCCTGGATATCAGAAGACACCGGTTTCTTCAACAGATTTGTCGGGATGTCACGCAGACAACCCACACCTTTGTACCCCGTAGCGGGCCGCCAGGTAAAGGGCAACCTCAACTATCGTCCTCCATGGGGAATCCTGCACCAGAGGGACGGGCTCGGGCAACGGGCGTGAGCGCTACATCTCGCGACGATCGGCGAGGGCGCGGCCGAGGGTGACCTGGTCCGTGTACTCCAGGTCCTCTCCAATGGGCACGCCAGCGGCAATACGGGTGACCCTGGGCACCAGCTCCCCCAGCAGGCTCGTGAGGTACAGCAGGGTTGTCTCCCCCTCCACGCTGGGGCTGATGGCGAGGATGACCTCGGTCACAGGACCCGGAAGATCGCCATCTGCGGCGACACGATCCAGGAGGGAGGCGATGTTGATGTCCTCGGGCCCCACACCGTCGAGGGGAGAGAGCAGCCCGTGCAGCACGTGATACCGCCCCCTGAACCCCCCTGAGCGCTCCAGGGCAAGCAGGTCCTGCACCCGGCTCACCACGCAGAGGGTAGCATCGTCCCGGCGAGGGTCCGAGCATATCCTGCACAGCTTCTCGGCCGTGAAGTTGCCACAGACCTTGCAGGGACCGACCCTCTCGGCCACCTCTGTCAACGCGTGGGCCAGGGCAGCCGGATACTCCTTGGGAGCGGTCACGAGGTGAAAGGCCAGCCTCGTGGCGGTCTTGACCCCCACGCCGGGAAGACGGGACAGCATCTTGATGAGCTGCTCCAGCGGGTCTCGGCCCTGGGTCATACTTCTGCCGCGAGTGGACAAGGGCTCTACCCGCCAAAAATGTTCGGCAGCACTCCGCCCGCCATGGACCCGAGGGAGGACTCCATCTTCTCCTTCATGCGCTCCTCTGCCCGTCGCAGGGCGGCGTTCACCGCGGCCGTGACCAGGTCTCCGAGCATCTCCAGGTCCTCGGCATAGTCGAAGCCGGGCTCAATGGACACCGATAGCACCTCCCTGCGCCCGTTGGCCACCACCTTCACCATCCCTCCGCCAGACTCCGCCTCCACCGTCTCCCCGGCGAGAGACTCCTGTAGATCTTCCATCTT
>JAJRWW010000610.1 GCA_024276595.1 Myxococcota bacterium | reverse complement strand
GAGCCTCTGCTGGGCGCTCCCTGGCTCCTGTGGGCTCTCCTGGTCCTGGCCCTGGGCACCGAGTGGGCGCTGCGAAGGCGCCACTCCCTGGCCTGAGCCCTTGGCTCCCTGGCCGCCTGTGCCCAGGCGGATCATCTTCCCTGGCTCCGCCATGGGCGCTGCTTGACATGCCCCTGTCGGGGGCACTATTAGTGTTACCCACGCGGGCCAGGAACCTCCATTCGGGCAAATAGTCCTGGCTGCAGCGGGGTGGGTGGGAGCGCCAAGGAGCCGCTCAGCGGCTGCCTGGTCAGACCTGACCCCAACGATCAGGCAGCGGCCCGTCGGCCCCCAACCCGATCCAGACCCGGGCGTCGTTCGATCACGATGCTCCCGGGTCGAGACAAGGAGGTTCCCATCATGACAGTCGTCCTGACCGGCGAGACCCTCACAGCGGACCAGGTGGTGTCGGTGGCTCGCGAGCGCGAGGAGGTGGAGCTGCACCCGGAGGCCGTCGAGCGCATCCGCAAATGCCGGGGCTTCATCGAGGAGCGCATCCGGGCCGGGGAGATCATGTACGGCGTCAACACGGGCATCGGAGAGTTCTCCGAGGTGGTCCTGGATGACGACCAGATCAAGGACTTCCAGCGCTACCTCATATACAACCACGCCGCTGGCATCGGCGAGCCCTTCCCGGTGGAGATCGTGCGCGCGGCCATGACCACCCGGATAAACGTCCACTGCAAGGGCTACTCCGCAGTCAGGCCTGTGATCACCCAGCTCCTGGTGGACATGCTCAACAGGGGTGTGACCCCGGTGGTGTGCACCAAGGGTTCGGTTGGAGCCTGCGGCGACCTGGCCCCCATGAGCCAGATCGCCCTGGCAATGCTCGGTGAGGGGGAGTGCTTCCTGGGTGGTGAGCGAATGCCGGCGGCTGCGGCCCTGCAGAAGGCAGGCCTGGAGCCGGTGGTGTTCGAGGCCAGGGACGGCCTGGGCATCATAAACGGCTCCAACGTCATAGCTGGTATGGGGTGCCTGGCCGTACGCGACGCCGAGCGGGTGCTGGCCCAGGCGGAGGTGGCCTGCGCCATGAGCCTGGAGGCGCTCACGGCGAACATGAAGCCCTACGACCGGCGCCTGCACTCGCTGCGGGGCTTTCGGGGCGCGGTCACCTGCGCCAGCAACCTCAAGCGGATCATGGAGGGCTCGGACCTGCTCAGCGGGAGGTACAAGACCAAGGTCCAGGACGCCTACTCCATGCGCTCCACCCCGCAGGTGATAGGGGCCGCGCGGGACCAGCTCCGCTGGACCAGGAGCCAGCTCGAGGTGGAGATAAACGGCGTCGGAGACAACCCCCTCTTCCTCGCGGACGACGGCGTGGTGCTCACCGGCGCCAACTTTCAGGGGACCCCGGTCTCCTTGCCCCTCGACACCCTGGGCGGCGCTGTGGCCATGGTGTGCGTGCTCTCGGAGCGGCGCCTCAACAGGCTCACCAACCCGGCCCTCTCGGCGGGCCTGCCCGCCTTCTTGACCAAGGGGGCGGGCATGTTCAGCGGGCTCATGTTGAGCCAGTACACGGCCTGCATGCAGGTGGTGGAGCAGAAGATCCTCTCCACGCCAGCGTTCCACCAGTCCATCCCCGCGGCGGCCGACCAGGAGGACTTCGTGTCCATGGGGATGAACTCCGCCCTCAAGACTCGGGAGATCATCGACATCTCCCACGGCGTCCTGAGCATCGAGATGATGGCCGCCGCCCAGGGCCTGGATTTCCGCGAGTTCCAGTGTGGCAAGGGCACCCAGGCCGCTCGAGACAGCATCCGAGAGGTGGTGGACTTCCTGGACGTGGACCGCCCCCTGTTTCGTGACCACAACGTGCTGCTTCGGCACCTGAAGGCCGAGAGGCCCCTGGAGGCGGTGGAGGCAGCGGTGGGCCCCCTGTCCAGGTCTCACGACGACGGCCCGCTCCCTTGACCCGATGGCGGCGTCGCTCCATACTCGGAGAAAAGCCAGGAGTGATGACGGTTCCCCGTGCGCGGCTCCCCTGGGACGTTCAGCCAGGGCTGGCAGACGCACGGGATGGAAGGTCACCCTCTCCGTTGACCCCGAGCCAGAGCTCGGGGAGGGCGAGGTCTTGATACATGGGCGACGATACCGCGACGTCTCCGCAGACCGGCGGCGTCTCCAACCCCGGCGGCGTCTCCAACCCCGGCGGCGTCTCCCATTCCCACTTCGGCTCCACCGAGGATTCGCTCTCGAGTCGCCCCACCTTCAGCATTCGCTTTCGCATCATTGTTGCCTTCCTGCTTGCGTTTCTGCTCACCCTGGGCGTTACCGTGACATCGGTCGTCTTCGTGGTGCGGATCGACGACCGCCAGGACTTCCTGGAGAAGGCTCGCAACTTCTCTCAGGAGATACAGGCTGCGCGACGGTACGAGAAGAACTACTTCTTGTACGGCGCCCGGAGCGAGCTGTACGAGGCGCGTAACAACATCCAGGCCGCCTCGCACATTCTGCACGGAGAGCTGCGGGAGATGAAGTCCGCGCTCCGACCGAGTGACTTCTCGGACCTGAGCAAGAGCCTCAAGCGTTACCATGAGCTGCTGGGGACCCTGTCGAAGCGAGCGGTCATCTCGGGAGGGGACACGGCAAAGCGGGATCCCGACCTGGAGGAGCAGCTCAGACGCTCTGGACACCGAATCCTCCTGGGGGCCTCGAAGCTGGAGCGCAAGGAGCGGGCCGCGCTCAGGAGCACTGCGCACACCTTCACGCTGGTGGCGGTTTTCTCCCTGCTGTTGACCTTCATAGTCATGGCGTGGCTGGCCACCGAGCTCACCAGGCAGATCCTACGTCCTTTGAGTAGGGCAGTGGGATACACGCAGCGCATCGCGGAGGGGGACTTCTCGCTCATCCAGCCTCGACGGAAGTTCCAGGACGAGTTCTCCACCCTGGCAGTTGCCATCAACCGGATGATCCTGGAGCTGGGCAACAAGCAGGACCAGCTCGTCCAGTCGCGAAAGATGGCAGCCATCGGGACCCTCACGTCGGGCATAGCCCATGAGCTCAACAACCCGCTCAACAACATCAGCATTACCGCCGAGGCACTGGTGGAAGGAATCGAGGACTACAGCCCCGACCAGGTGAAGAAGATGCTTCGGGACATCTTCATCGAGGTGACCCGCGCCAGCGCCACCGTGCGGACTCTCCTGGACTTCGCGCGCGTGGAGCGAGCTGCCCTGGAGCCGCTCGATGTGAAGGAGCTGGTGGACGCGAGCCTGGCGCTGGTGCGAAACGAGCTGTCTCTCAGCGGCATCCGCGTCGAGACGGCGTTGAAGGCTCCGATTCCTCCGCTGCGCGGAAACCTGCGCAGCCTGCAGCAGGTCTTTCTGAACCTTTTCCTCAACGCCATCCAGGCCATGGACCGGGAGGGGACCCTCTCGGTTCGCGCCGAGGAGGGCAAGGATGGCACTGTCCACCTGGAGGTGTCCGACACCGGGTGTGGCATCCCTGCGGAGAATCTCTCAAAGGTATTCGACCCGTTCTTCACGACCAAGGAGGAGGGGCAGGGCACTGGCCTGGGTCTGAGTGTGAGCTACAGCATCGTCCAGAAGATGGGCGGAGTCATCTACGCGGAGAGCGAGCCTGGGGAGGGGACCACCTTCCACGTGGTCCTGCCCCAGGCCAACGACGGAGGTGAGCGAGAAGATGGAGCGGCCAAATAGGTGGGAGCATGGCCACCATCTGGCTCCAGGTTGGCGTTCAGCTTGACAGCGGAGCAGCTATTGCGCAACGTTTGTGCTCACAATAACAAGGCCTTGTGACCGCGCCAGCCGGCGGAACCGAGAGAAGAGACGATGAGCTTCCATGTGTACCTGCCCATAGCGCACAACAGCGTCCACATCTTGCTGCTGCTGGCGTTGGGTGCCATCGTTGGCTTGCTGTCGGGGCTGTTCGGGGTTGGCGGAGGCTTCCTGCTCACCCCCCTGCTGATCATGATTGGCATCCCCCCTACGGTTGCCGCCGCGTCGGATTCGAATCAGATCGTGGCCGCATCCACCTCCGGAACCTACGCTCACGCCCGCGCGGGCACAGTGGACTTCAAGATGGGGACCTTGCTGCTCATCGGCGGTGTGCTCGGGGGCTTTTTGGGTGTGAAGCTCATCGCCTTCCTGCGGGCAATGGGCGAGGCCGACTTCGTCATCACGGTGTTTTACATCGTAATGCTGGGGTCCATAGGGACCTACATGTTCTACGACAGCATTCGGGGCCTCCGCCGAGCTCCCGATCCGCCCGAGCCCCCAGAGAAGAGGCGGGCATCCGTCTATGCGCGCCTGAGCGCCCGGCTGCCCTTTCAGATGCGCTTCGAGCGCTCCAAGGTGGAGCTCTCCGCGCTGGTTCCCCTGGTGCTGGGGACCCTGGTGGGTGTCCTCGCTGCCATCATGGGTGTGGGAGGCGGCTTCATCATGGTCCCGGTGATGGTCTACCTGCTGCGAATGCCAATGCACGTTGTGGTGGGCACGAGCCTCTTCCAGATCCTGTTCACCTGCCTCAATGTCACGATCATGCAGTCCTGGATTAACCGCACGGTGGACTTTCTGCTGGCCCTTATGCTGCTCGTGGGCTCGGTCATTGGCGCACAGATCGGCGCCAGAATAGGGAAGCGCCTCAAGGCCGAGCAGCTCAAGATCTTGATGTCCATCATAGTCCTGGTGGTGATGCTGAAGATGCTCTACGGGCTCCTCAGCCGGCCCGACATTCTCGTGGCCTACAGAGGAGGGCACTGATGCGGGCCTGCTTGTTTCAGACAGCGCTCTTTGTCCCCATGCTGCTGTCCTCCGTGGCCCTGGCGGTAGAGCCCATGGGGGTCGAGCTCGATCCTTCCGAGGTTCGTATCGGCCTTATGTACGGAGGCGCAGCCGTTCGCGTGAGGGCGCGCACCCCCAGCGGCTGCGACGTGGCGATGAGTGTCACTGGCGCCTCCGCGGACCTTCACCTCAACAAGAAAGGGAAACGAGCCGGGCTGCTGTGGATGAACGTGGGCGAGCTCATGTACCGGGATGTGCCGACCGTCTACTTCGTCCGGAGCTCGCGGCCATTGCCCGAGCTGGCCTCAAAGGCTCTTCTGGACCGTCTCGAGCTGGGTTACCCGGCGCTCTCCTGGAGCATTACTGGCGCGAGAGACCGTGATGAGCGCGCCCATTTCGTGGACCTCATACGGCTCAAGGAGCGCGACAAGCTCTTTTCCGTGGCGGAGCACGGCGTGGCCTTGCGCTCCCGCGGGGCCAGCTCGCAGGTCGCAACTGCGTCGGTTTTCCTGCCGCCCAAGGCTCCCCCGGGGAGATACCGGGTGCGGGTCATGTGCTTTCGTGACAGAAAGCTCGTCGGCAAGGTGGAGGCCACGCTGCGCCTGTCATACGACCGCAACGTGGCCTTTCTGTCCACGCTGTCGCACGACCATGGGCTGCTTTATGGCGTTCTCGCGTCCCTCATCGCCATCCTCGCCGGGCTGCTCACAGGGTTTGTGTTTGGACGCAAGGGCGGGGCCCACTGAGACCCTTGTCGTCATAGGCGGGGAGCCCCAAGATGAGCCTCTTTCGGCGACGTGGTGCCAGCCTCGACCTGATGCGAAGGAAGGTGGCGCGCTTTCGCGGGCTATTGGAGCACAACAACCGAGTGCTGGACCTGTTGGCCGACGCCGAGGAGAAGCTGGGCGGCGATTTTCTGTTCGACAGCCAGTACCTCCGTCGCCTTGCCCAGGAGCAGGCCGACCACGTGGGCGCCATCATCCGGGATCTGCGGTTCCTCACGGGAGATCGACACTCGGACCTGCTGCACGTGTTCGACCTGGCGCGTGCGCGCATTGACGACCTGCTGGCCTCGCGGCCCAGCGCGCCGCGGGCTCCCGACGTCATCCCCCTGGACGACGCGGGCCTGCACAGCGCTGATGTCTCCGGGGAGAAGATGGCACGCCTGGGGATGATCCAGAGGAGGCTTGGGTGTCGCGTTCCCGATGGATTCGTGATCACAACCAGCGCCTGTGCCAAGGTCTTCGAACGGGCGGCCATGGCCGAGCATATTCGTGCCGCCGAGGACCTGTCCGACGGAGAGACCATGGAGCCCGCCGTAATGGCGACGCGCCTGCGGGGGGTCGTCGAGGGGGCGTCCGTTCCCAGGGGTCTGCGTCGAGCCATTCGGCGCGCGGCGCGTGGGATGCCGAGGCGAGAGGGGCAGAAGCTCTGGTTTGCGGTGCGCAGCAGTGCTCAGGGGGAGGACGGCGACCTGAGCTTCGCGGGCCTCCACGACTCGGTCCTGGGGGTCTCGTCCAAGGACCTGCCCCGGGCATATCTCCAGGTCGTCGGGAGCCTCTTCAACGCCCGGGCCATCGCCTACCGGCGGCGTCACGACGAGCCCTTGACGGGGGCGCTCATGGCAGTGGGCTGCATGCGCCTTGTGGATGCGGTGGCCAGCGGCGTCGTCTACACACTCGATCCAGCGGCGCCGGACGCCAGCACGCTCATCGTCACCGCGGCGCCAGGCCTCGGCAAGACAGTGGTGGAGGGGAGTGACGCGGTGGACCAGTTCGCGATCTCGCGAGAGGATCCGGGGCGCATCCTGCGCCGCCAGGTGAGCCACAAGGGGCGCATGTATCTGCCCGACGCCCTGCGGGGAGTGCAGAAGGTTTCGATCCCCAAGTGCTTGCGAGACGAGCCCACGGTGGATGATGACTTCCTCCGGGAGCTGGCCACCACCGCCTTGCGCATCGAGCGGCTCTTCAAGGCTGCGCAGGACATCGAGTGGGCCCTCGACGAGCAGGGGCACCTGGTGGTCTTGCAGTCACGGACCCTGCAGATACCCGCAGCGGCCCGAGATGTCCAGCGTCGGCTTCGTGCGGTTCTGCCTCGCCACACGGTGCTGCTGGAGAGCTGCGGTACCGTGGCCTGTCGTGGCATTGGGTCGGGCCCCGTGGTGCTGGTGTCGGGCCAGTCGATCCCCGAGGACCTGCCTCCGGATGCCGTGCTCGTAGCTCGACAGTCATCCCCGCTGCTGGCGGAGCTGCTCCCACGGGCCAGCGCCCTGGTCACGGAGATCGGTGCGCCCACCAGTCACCTGGCGACCATCGCCCGGGAGCTCCACGTTCCGACAATCGTGGAGGCGGGAGATGTCACCAGCAGGCTCACCCCCGGGCGCGTGGTGACCGTGGACGCGGAGGAGAACAGGATCTACGATGGGCGCGTCGAGGAGCTGCTGACCTATCAGCTCCTCAACGAGTCTCGCTACCTGGACATCCGTGAGTTTCGCACCCTTCGGCGGATGCTCAAGCTCATGGCGCCTCTGCGCCTGCGCAACCCTCGGGCCAAGAGCTTCACGGCACGCGGCTGTGAGACCTACCACGACATCATCCGTTTTGCCCACGAGAAGGCAGTGGAGGAGCTCGCGCGGATCCACCCTGCTGGGGTGGGGCGCCGCAGACAGCGGCATTGCCGAACGGTCGCCCTGGACATTCCGCTGGACCTTGTGGTCATCGACTTGGAGGGGGGGGCGCTCCTTCGTGGAGAGAGTGACGCGTGCGAGATCCACGAGCTGGGCTCTCCCCCCTTGCGGGCGCTCCTGGAGGGCTTGACCGCACCCGGTGCGTGGTCCGTGGAGCCGACGGACATGGACCTGGGGAGCTTTCTGTCCAGCATCACGAGCCGCCTTGCCGTGGACGCTGTGGTTGGCGAGACGCCCCCGCGGAACCTGGCCATATTCTCGGAGCAGTACCTGAACCTGAGCGTGCACCTGGGCTATCACTTCAGCCAGGTGGACACCTACGTGTCGGATGTGCGCAACGACAACTACCTGTACTTCCGCTTCAGCGGCGGGATGACCAGCGCCACCAGGCTCGGACGGCGCGCCCGGCTCATCGGCACCATCCTCGAGAGGCAGGATTTTCTCGTGGAGATTCTGGGGGACTTTGTCGTGGCCCGTCTGAAGAAGGTCGAGCGTGCTGTGATGCTCAATCGCCTCAAGATGCTCGGCGCCCTGATCGGCTACACCCGGCAGCTCGACGTGAAGATGACGAGCGAGGCGGCGGTCGGTCGCGGTGTTGAAGAATTCATGTGGCCAATCTATAATGGCTGGGACTTCAGGCGGTTCGCGCGGGAGGATTTCGTGAATGGTCCTACGAGAGTAGTCGTAATCGACGACGAGCCGATTGTGTGCAAGCGTCTCAAGGAGTACCTTGAGGGAAAGGGCCTGCTGGTGGAGGCCTTCACAAGGAGCAGCGAGGCCATCGCGCGCATGGAGGAGCAGCCCTTCCACGTGGCAGTGACGGACCTGAAGATGGAGCATCCAGATGGCATGGAGCTGCTGCGATACCTGCGGGACAAGCAGCCGGCCACCCAGGGGATTCTGATCACCGCCTTTGGAATGTTCGAGAGGGTCCGAAAGGCGGAGGCCCTTGGAGCGTTCAGCGTCATCGACAAGCCCTTCCAGATGGCGGAGCTTTTGAAGATCGTGAAGAAGGCGGCCAAGAAGGCGGTCAAGACGGCCAGGAAGAGGGCTACCTGAGCGCATGCCTGCACCGGTGCGCATCTGCGTCATCGACGATGAAGAGATCGTCTGCGAGAGGCTCAGACCTCTGCTCGAAAAGAGCGGGTTCGAGGTGGAGACCTTTGTCGACGGTGCTGCGGCCCTCCGCAGGCTCTCCGAGAGCCCCTTCGACATCCTCATCACGGACATCAAGATGGGCCAGCCCGATGGGATCGAGCTGCTCAAGTATACCCGGGCGCACCACCCCGACACCCGTGTCATCATTATCACCGGCTTTGCCACCGCACAGGTGGCGCGGGAGGCCATGAAGGGTGGCGCCGTGGACTTTTTCCCCAAGCCCTTTCGCCTGAGCGAGCTTCGTGACGCGGTGCGCAAGCTGGCCGAGGAGATCAGCGCGAACGCCTGAGAGAAGGGCGCCCGTGGCTCCATCCCGGCTCGCCCGGGCGGGCGCCCTCGGCTGCAGGTCACGTGGTGCCACCTCGGGGTCGCCGCCTCGGGGCAGCCGCCGGGCAGCCCCGCTTCAGTAGGGCTCCGGGAGCAGCTTGCCTGGGTTGAGGAGGTCCAGGGGGTCCCAGAGCTTCTTGATGGCTCGCATCATCTGGAGCTCCTGGGGCGGGTGCTCCAGGACCATGTACTTGCGCATTCTCAGGCCGATCCCGTGCTCTCCCGAGAGGGTCCCTCCCACGCCCAGGACGTGGTGAACCAGCTCCAGGCGAGCCCTGGCGGACCGGCGCGCGGCCAGCCGGGGGTCCTCGTCGTCGCAGAGCCAGCTCACGTGCAGGTTGCCGTCTCCCGCGTGTCCGAACACCGCAGCTAGCAGCTCGTGACGCTCTCCTATCTGGGCGATCTCGGCCACGGTGCGGTGCATCTCTCCCACGGGCACGGCGATGTCGTCGGAGCTCTTGTGGCGGTGAGCGGCCTTGAGCGCCTCACTCACCATGCGGCGCGCCTCCCAGAGACGGCGTCGCTGGAGCTCATCCGTGGCCAGACGCACGTCCATTGCGCCGGAGGCCTCACAGGCCTCGGCACACCTGATGAGATCGATCTCCAGGCGCTCGGGATCACCGTCCAGCTCCACCAGGAGCACTCCCTTGGCTCCCTCGGGAAAGCGGTACGCCGAGCCCTCCCGGATGTGGTCCACACAGACTCCGTCCAGCAGCTCCAGCGCCGAGGGGAGCAGCCCGGAGCGTCCCATCTCCACAACGGCCCTGCTGGCGTCGCCCAGCTCCCCAAAGGAGGCCACCGCGGCCACCGCCGCGCGGGGCCGGGGCAGCAGGCGCAGGGTGATGCGGTCGATGACCGCCAGGGTTCCCTCCGAGCCAACCACGAGCGCGGTGAGGTCGTAGCCCGAGACGCCCTTTGGAGAGCGCCTGCCCAGCACCAGCCTGTCACCACCCAGGAGGGCCACCTCCAGGCCCAGCACGTACTCCCGCGTTACCCCGTAGCGGTAGGCGCGCGGCCCGCCGGCGTTCTCGGCCACGTTGCCGCCCAGGGAGCAGGAGTCCAGGCTGGCCGGATCCGGTGGGTAGAAGAGGCCCTCCTCCTCCACTCGAGCTTGGAGGGTGCCGGTGATGACCCCCGGCTCCACCACGGCGATGCGGTTGGCCTCGTCCACCTCGTAGATCTTCTGCATCCGGTCGGTGGACAGGAGCACCCCACCTCGCACAGGGAGCGCTCCGCCGGACTTGCCGGTGCCTGCGCCCCTGGGGGTCACGGGGACGCGGTGCTCGGCGGCAAGTCGAAGCACGATGCGAATCTCCTCCGGGGTAGTGGGGCGCACCACCACGTCAGGCGGATGGCGTCCCAGGGTCGACTCGTCGGTGGAGAAGGGCTCCATGGCATCTGGCTCGGTGACCACGAGAGCCCCGAGCGCAGCCTCCAGGGCAGTGATGATGCTCCTCGCCATGGGGAGTTATTGCCAGATCGGCTCACAGTACGCAACCGGGTCCAGGTGGCTTGACCGAGGTCGAGATCCTCGGCGCGTGGATTGACAAGAGCGCGGTTGCGTCCTATCTTCTCCGCTCTTTAGGGGCGGTGCGTGCCATGCCTGAAGACATCCAGAAACGCAAAGATGACCACCTGGCGCTCTGCCTGCGGGGAGACGTCCGGGCGCCCGCTCGACACAGCCTGGACTCCGTGCGCCTGGAGTACGACTGTCTCCCTGACCTGGACCTGGACGAGGTTGACCTCTCCACCACGCTCTTTGGGCGCCCCCTCCGTGCGCCTCTGCTCATCGGCGCCATGACCGGCGGGAGCGACTCCGGAGCCGCGGTCAACCGGAGCCTGGCCACGGCAGCCAGGGAGCTGGGCCTGGGCATGTGCCTGGGCTCCCAGCGGGCGATGATCGAGCGCCCGGAGCTGGCCTGGACCTATGACGTACGCGCCATGGCAGGGGATCTGCCCCTCGTGGTGGGGAACCTCGGCGCCATTCAGCTCAACAAGGGCGTGGGCGTGGCTCAGATCCGCGAGATGGTGGACCGGGTGCCCCTGGATGTGCTGGCGCTCCACCTCAACCCCCTCCAGGAGGCGATCCAGCCCGGCGGAGACACCGCCTGGCGCGGCCTCTGGGAGCGAGTCTCCGAGGTGGTGGGCGGCCTGGAGCTGGAGGTCATCTTCAAGGAGGTCGGGGCAGGGGTGAGCAGGGCTGCCGCGAGCCGGCTGGCGGCCTTGCCAGTGGCCGGCATCGATGCGGCCGGGGTGGGGGGGACATCCTGGGCCATGGTGGAGGCGCTCAGGGCCGAGGACACCCCCGCCGGTGCGGCCGGGCGAAACCTGGCCTGGTTCGGGGTGGAGACCGCACGGTCGATTCTCAACTGCCGGGCCGCCTTTGGCGACCGGGTGGTGATTGGCTCTGGCGGCATCACCACCGGGTACCAGGTGGCCGCAGCTCTCGCCCTGGGAGCCGACGCGGTGGCCATGAGCCAGCCGCTCCTGGAGGCAGCAGAGGGTGGCTCCGAGCAGGTCATCGCGCGCCTGGAGGAGATCCTGTTCGAGCTGCGGGTGGTGATGTTCTGTACCGGCTCCGGCTCCACGAGTGCGCTCAGGGGAGCGCTCGCCGAGCCGGGAGCGCTCGCCCAGCGGGGGATGGAGCGGGAGCGGGAGCAAGGCCAGGCCAAGGGGCGGCGGGGATGACCAAGGAGCCCAAGTCTCGCTGGCCGGGCTTTTTCAAGCTCTCGGTGGAGGAGCGCATCGGCCTGCTGGCCCGCCACAGTGGGCTGGGCGGCGCGGAGCTGACCTTCCTGAAGGACCAGGAGCACCTTTCCAGGCGCACCGCCAACCACATGATCGAAAACTGCATCGGCACCTTCGAGCTGCCGCTGGGGCTCGCCATGAACCTGCGGGTGGACGGCGTGGACCGGCTGGTGCCCCTGGCAACGGAGGAGCCCTCGGTGCTGGCGGGGTTGAGCAAGGCGGCCCGCTTCCTGCGCCGGGGGGCCGGGATAACGACCACCGTCACGTCGCCGCTCATGATCGGCCAGGTGCAGATCTTGGATGTCCCGGACCTCGGCGCCGCGCGGACCCGGGTGCTGGAGGCCAGGAGAGCCTTGCTGGAGGAGGCCAACGCCCTGGACCCAAGGCTCGTGGAGGTGGGCGGCGGAGCCCAGGATCTGGAGGTGCGGATCCTCCCGCCCGAGGGAGATGACGACCCGGTGGGGACCATGTTCGTCGTGCACCTGCTGGTGGACGTCCGCGACGCCATGGGCGCAAACGCCGTGAACACCATGGCAGAGCAGCTCGCCCCCAGGCTGGAGGAGCTCACTGGCGGGCGGGTCCGCCTCCGGATCCTCTCCAACCTCGCGGACCGACGCCTGGTGACCGCGCGGGCCAGGGTTCCAGTGGACCTGCTGGCCAGCAACGGCGCCTCGGGGACAGGGCCCGACGTGGCCCTGGGGATCCAGGAGGCCTCCGTCTTCGCGGAGCGGGACCCCTACCGCGCCGCCACGCACAACAAGGGGATAATGAACGGCATAGATGGAGTCCTGATCGCCCTGGGGCAGGACTGGCGCGCGGTGGAGTCCGGGGCTCACGCCTATGCCGCGCGCTCCGGGCGATACCGGGCCCTCTCCTCCTGGCGGGCCAGGGGGGATGTCCTGCACGGTGAGCTGGAGCTTCCGCTGGCGGTGGGCACCGTAGGTGGGATAGTGGACTCCCACCCGGCGGTGCGGGCGGGGCTGGCCATCCTGGGCATCAAGACAGCGGCTGAGCTGGCTTCCATCGCGGCGGCGGTGGGCCTCGCCCAGAACCTCGCGGCGCTGCGCGCCCTGGCCACCGAGGGCATCCAGCGGGGTCACATGCGCTTGCACGTGCGCAAGGTCGGGCTCAGCGCTGGCGCAACGGAGGAGGAGCTGCCGGCGCTCATCGAGGAGCTTCAGCGGCTGGGGCGAGCAGACCTGGACACGGCGAGGTCCGTGCTGGCGAGCCTGCGCCAGGGCGGCGCCTGATGTTTGTTGCCTCTGCATCCGCCAAGGCCATCCTCATCGGGGAGCACTTCGTGCTCCACGGCGCGCCGGCCATCGCGGTCCCGGTGAAGCGGCTCCGGCTCCAGGTGGCGCTCCACGAGACAGTGGTCCAGGGCGCGCTGGAGGGCCACCTGGGCTTCTGCTTCTGGACCGCCCGGGAGGCCCTGGATCGCCAGTGCTCGGTGCCCCTGGCCGTGCAGGTGAAGTCCAGCATCCCGGAGGGAGCGGGCCTGGGCTCCAGCGCGGCCCTGTCGCTGGCCGTGGCTCGGGCTGTGGCGCTGGCCTTTCAGACCCCCACAGACGATGACCTGCTCAGGGAGGTCTCCATGACCTGCGAGCGCCGAGCCCACGGCAGGCCGAGCGGCATCGACACCGAGGTCTGCATGCGTGAGATGCCCATCTGGGCCGAGCCCGGGAGCCCCTTCGAGGCGCTGGAGGGCCCTGGCCTCGGCGAGGTCGGCCTGGTGGTGCTGGACTCAGGGCCAGGGGCAGCCACTGCCCGCATGATCCAGAACGTGAGCCTGTTTCGCCAGAAAAACCCCTCGCGTTTTCAGACACTAACCGATGAGTCCTTCAAGCGCGCCCTGAAGGCGCGGGGTGCGCTCTCCACAGGAGATGTGGGGCGGCTCGGGGCCATCCTCGACCAGCAGCACTCTGCGCTCCGGGAGATAGGGGTCTCCACGGACGGGCTGGAGCGGGTCTCCGACCTGGCCCGGAGCCACGGCGCTGCTGGAGCCAAGCTTTCGGGTGCCGGCGGGGGCGGCGTGGTGGTGGCGGTTGCTCCTGTGGAGGAGGTCAAGGGGCTGGCAGAGCGGCTCAGGCGGGCAGGGTGCAAGGTGCTCTCTGCCGGGCCCATGGTCGAGGTGGGATCCGGGAGCCGGCTCCTGAAGCGAGACGGAGGCGCGGCCAGGGACGGAGCCCAGGACCCGGACGAGGCCCCAAGTGGAGCCCACGGCCCAGGCAGGAGAGGATCTGCTCATGAACGCTGATTCGAATCAGGGCGCTGGCACGAGCCTCCGCTCCTTTGTGGAGCTCCAGGAGAGGGCCGGTCGCGCGGACAGGGTGAGCGACCCCATCAGCCCGGACTACGAGGTGGCCCGCCGCCTGCTGGATCACGACGGCCGGGTCCAGGTCATGGAGCGGGTCGGCGCTGGCCACCGCGTGGTGGGCAACCTGGGCTCCAGCAGGGAGCTGATCGCCAGCGCCATGGGCACCAGCCCTTCGGCGCTGGTTGCGCACATGGCCGCTGCCATGGCCTCCACCGAGGTCGGCACCAGGCGGGTGGACGCTGCCCCCTTCATGGAGCAGGAGCTGCTCGACCCCGACCTCTGGAAGGAGCTGCCGCCAGTGCGCTTCTACCCCCAGGGTGAGCGGGCGTACTTGACAGCCGGCATTGTCGCCGCGCGCTCCCGCCGCCATGGGATGAACTACTCCTTCCACCGGATGATGCTCTCGGAGTCCAATCGCCTGGCGGTGCGGGTGGTGCCGCGACACCTGAAGATGATCCTGGACGAGGGGGGGGGCTCCGCCGAGGTGGCGGTGCTCCTGGGCCTGCACCCTGCCGTGTGCGTGGCGGCGGCCTGCTCCGGGCCCCCGACATGGATGAGCTGGCCCTGGCCGGGCGCCTCCTGGGGCGCCCCCTTCCGGTTTACGAGCTGGATGGCCTCGTCCTGCCCGCGGAGGCGGAGATCGTGCTGCGGGGGCGCTTCACAGGGGAG
>JAJRWW010000609.1 GCA_024276595.1 Myxococcota bacterium | reverse complement strand
CTGAGCGAGTAACGGAGCCGAATGCTGGTCTGAGCGTGACCGCCCCTGACCGACGCTACCCCGTGCAGTACAGGAATAGCACCGAGGTGATTTCCACGTGAAAACGGTACCTGAGCGCGCCGCCCTGTGAGCGCGCCGCCCTGGCGTTCTTGGCAGCGGACCGGGCCTTCGTTTTCCAGCGGTGTGAGAGATCCCCCTGAGGTTGCGGTGCTGTGGGGTACAAGCGGATGGCCAGTGTGCGGCAAGCGCACCTATGCGTCAAGATCCCCCTGGCCTTGTGGCCTTGCGGGGTTATCTAGTCCTCCACGCCGGTAACGACCTGGTCCTTGGAGGGGACTCTCAGGGGCAGGCGGAAGGGCCCCAGCACGAGGGTCTTGTCGAGCAGGCGCCTGCGCTGAGCGATTGTCCTCCTGAGGCGTCCTGCCCCTTTCGGCGGGGGGCGGCCTGGCGCCAGGCGATAGGCCAGCGGGTCGATCCACTTGCCGGCGAGCTTCAGGCCAAAGTGCAGGTGCGGGCCGGTGGAGCGCCCCGTGGAGCCCACGTAGCCAATGACCTGGCGCGCACGGACACGCTGTCCGCGCTCGAGCCCTCGGCGAAATCGCAGAAGGTGTGCGTAGTATGACAGCAGGCCCCGGCCGTGGTCGAGCACCACCAGGTTGCCGTAGGCGCCTCGCCGGCTCGCGGAGAGCACCCGGCCGGGCAGGGTGGCGCGCACCGGCGTGCCCGCCGGCGCCACGAAGTCGGTGCCCGCGTGCAGCTTCTTGCGCTTGAGCACGGGGTGAAAGCGGATCCCGAAGGGGGAGCTCACCCGGGTGTAGTGCACAGGTATGTGCAGGCGCGCCTTGGGCAGGGACACACCTCGATCATTGTAGTACTCCCCAGGCTCCTTACCCCACTTGAAGTGGTACAGCCGGAGCGTGCCCGAGCGGCTCCCCCTGTACTCCAGGGCCAGCACAGGGCCGAAGCGCAGGTGGCGGCCGGCCACCAGCTCCTCCTCGATGAGGATCCGGAAGGTGTCTCCGAAGCGCTGGGCGCGGAAGAACTTGGGCATGGATGTGAGCACGTCCAGGACCCGGCCGAGGAGGGCCGGGTGGGCACCTCTGGCCGCCAGCTCGGCGCCGAGGGATGTGCCCACGGTGCCGCCCAGGCGAACCAGGCGCCGCTGGATGGCGATCTTCTTTCTGCGGGCATCGAAGCCGGCGCCTGCTCTGCGCACCTCGAAGAGGCGGTCAGGGCCCACCTGGTATGAGAGATATACGGGCATCCTCGTGCTGGGATCCACGTGGAGCTCGAACCTGTGGCCAGGCCGCGCCCTGCGGGGGTCGAAGAGCTTGCCCAGGGACTTGAGCATGGCGAGGCCGTTCCTGGCAGAGACCCCGGCGCGCCTGAGGGTGAGAATGAGGGGAACACCCGAGGTCACGACTCCCTTGTAGAGGAGCATCCCGTCGGCGGTGCGCACAGGGGCGGCGGGGGCGGAGCTTGCCCGCGGCCTGGACCGATGGGGATGCTGGGCGCTGGCCGGCTTGACCCTCGCGCGGCTGCCAGTGATGGGCTGTGGGCCAGCGTCGCGGGAGATCGTCAGCGACAAGGAACGCGTGGGCGCCGCCGGGGCATGGCTCCTGTGGACCATGACGAGCAGGAAGATCCCGAATACGAACAGCAGGCCCCCCGCGCCCAGGGCGTGCCACTTCGTGGAAAGCCTGCCCCTGGGCGGAGGGGTCAGCCTCTCGAGCCTCTGCAGCGGTGGCTTCTTCTTGGGCGCGTCCATGCGCAGGGTCCTGGTGGCGTCGGCGCCTAGTGCATGGTTGCCCACGGGCCCCAGCGGGGCTGGAGGGCCTTCCCCTTGTAGATGCGGGTGTGCGCCGAGCCGCTGGCGTTGGACACCCAGATCCCTCCCCGGGAGGAGGCGTAGGCGATGAGCTGGCAGTTGGGAGCCCAGGTGGGCTCCTCGTTGTTGCCGTGGGTGGTCCAGGTGATCCTCCTGTAACGACCCGTGGCGATGTTGTAGGTGAAGATGGCGAAGCGCCCCGACTTGCGGCTGGTGAAGGCGATGAGCTGGGAGCCCTTCTTGGGGCACCAGGTGGGGGTGGTGTTGTAGTAACCGCGCCTGGTGAGGCGGCGCTTTCGGGTGCCGTCGGCGTTCATGATCCAGATCTGCGGGCTGCCGTAACGGTTGGAGACGAAGGCGATCTTCTTCCCGTCGGGGGACCAGGTGGGGGAGGTGTCGATGGCGCTGCTGGTGGTGAGGCGCCGGATTATCCGCAGGCCCCTTCGGGTTCTCCGCCGGGCGCTGAGCAGGTAGATCTCGGAGTTGCCGTCCTTGGTCATGGTCAGGGCGATCTTCTTGCCGTCGGGGGAGTAGACGGCCCCGGAGTTGAGCCCAGAGCGCCTGGAGATCCGCCGCGGTGCGACGCCACCCAGGGCGAGCACCCGGTAGAGGTCCGGGTTTCTGCGCACGTAGGACGTAAAGAGAATGTATCTCCCGTCGGGGGACCAGGAGGGCAGGATGTTCAGGGACTTGGCCTTGGAGACTCGCCGCAGCCCGTGGCCGTCGTGATCCGACACGTACACGTACTTGCGCTTGGCGCTGATGGTGGCCACAAAGGCGATCTGGGTCCCAAAGGCGCCCTTTACCTTTGTGTAGTACCTCATCACCTCGTTACACCACCCGTGTACCACCTGCCTGGCCGCGCTGCGGGTGGAGCTGTAGACCCTGCGGAGCACCTCCCTGTTGGTCTTGGCGGTGAAGTCCCACAGCACGAAGGTGTATCGAGCTCGCTTTCCGGTGACGATCACCTCGCTGAGCATCAGCCCCTGGGCCCCGATGGCGCGCCACCGCGCCAGGTCGGGGTTGAGGCCCTTGGTGCGCCACCCACGTGGATATGTGCGCTCCTTGAGCACCCTGAAGGACGTGGCGATGCGCAGGTTGTTTGTGGTCACCTTGCGCACGAACAGCCCCAGGGGGCGGTCGTTGGCCATGGGCTCCCCCACGGCGATGCGGTAGGGCTGAAACCCCTGGGTGTCCACGGTGATGGTAAACAGGTCCTTGCCTCCGTCGGGCTTTGTCCTGGCCTCCGCGGGCGCAGAAAGGGGGACCAGTGTGACGGCGGCAGTGAGGGCTGCGGCGGTGAGGATGCGCATTGGTTCTCCTGTGGTGAACCCATTGGTTGTAGCGCGGATTGGCGCTGGAGGCCAAGCGTGCTCGTGCCTCAGCAGTTCTCCCGGGTCTTGTGGAAGACGACGGCCGGGTGCTGCTCCATGGCGTGCTCCAGGCGCCATTGGCTGGCTGCCAGGTAGGCGAGGTTCCCCTCGGCGTCCCTGGCGAGGTTGTGCTGGCAGGCCCGCTCGAAGGCATCCAGGGCAGCCCGGTCGTCGCAGGTGACAAAGCGAGCGGCCGCAAGGTCCACTGGCTCCGACACCGCGTCGGCACCATACTCGTGCTTGAGTCGGTGCATGGTCACGTCGAACTGGAGGGCGCCAACGGCGCCCAGGATCCAACTGTTGCCCTGCAGTGGACGGAACACCTGGATGGCGCCTTCCTCAGATAGCTGTCGCAGCCCCTTGTCGAGCTGCTTGAGGCGCAGGGGCGTTCTGAGGCGCACCTGGCGGAACAGGTCCGGGGCGAAGCTGGGGATCCCGGTGAAGCGCAGCGGCTCCTTGGAGGGCATGCCCGTGAAGGTGTCGCCTATCTTGATGGTGCCGTGGTTGTGTATCCCTATGATGTCACCAGGGAAAGCATGCTCCACGTTCTGTCGGGCCTGAGCCATGAACATGGTGGCCTCCGAGAGGGCGCGCTCGGTGCCGAGGCGGTGGTGGAGCACCTTCATGCCGCGGGTGAACCTCCCCGAGCAGATGCGCAAGAACGCGATGCGATCCCTGTGGGCGGGGTTCATGTTCGCCTGGATCTTGAACACGAAGCCAGAGAAGGTCTCCTCCTGGGGCAGGACGGTACGGGTGGTAGTGGCCCTGGGGCCGGGCGGTGGAGCCAGCTTCACAAAGGCGTCCAGCAGCTCCTGCACCCCAAAGTTGTTGATGGCGCTGCCAAAGAACACCGGCGTCTGGTTGGCGCGCAGGAACTGCTCGGTGGAGAAGGGGTTGGCGGCCCCCTCCAGCAGCTCCACGTCCTCCCGAAGCTCCCTGGCCGCGACCCGACCCAGGCGGTCATCCAGGCGTGGGTCGTGGAGGTCGGTGAGCGTGAGCACATCCTGGTGGCGGGTCGCGGCCCCCGGGGCGAAGAGGTTGACGCGCTTGCGGTACAGGTCGTAGACACCGCGGAAGGACTTGCCCATGCCGATGGGCCAGGCCAGGGGCGCGCACTCGATCTGAAGCTTCTCCTCGATGTCAGACAGCAGGTCCAAGGGGGGCATCCCCTCCCGGTCCAGCTTGTTGATGAAGGTGATGACCGGCGTGTTGCGCATCCGGCACACCTCCATGAGCTTCTCGGTCTGGGCCTCCACGCCCTTGACCCTGTCGATGACCATCAGGGCGGAGTCCACCGCTGTGAGCACCCGGTAGGTGTCCTCGGAGAAGTCCTGGTGTCCCGGTGTGTCCAGGAGGTTGATGTCGTGGTCCCCGTAGACGAACTTCATCACGGAGGTGGTGACGGAGATGCCCCGCTCCTGCTCCATTCTCATCCAGTCGCTGGTGGCGTGGCGGCGGGCCTTGCGGGCCTTGACGGCCCCTGCCATCTGGATCGCCCCGCCGTACAACAGGAGCTTCTCCGTGAGGGTGGTCTTGCCCGCGTCCGGATGGCTAATTATGCCGAAGGTCCGCCGGCGGGCGATCTCTTGCTCAAGCTGCTTGCTCACTGGGCACCCGCGTCGAGCTGGCTTTGGGGGCGAGCGCCCCGCCAGGGTCGTAGGCTATCTAGCCCATGGGGTGGCCCAGGTCAATCCCTACATGGGGTGTGCTCGGAGGGCTGAGGTTGCGGCTGCCCTGGCCTCAGCGGGAGCGGACCACCACCCCCACGCTGATGGACGTTCGAAACTTCATCTTCAGCTTGTCGTACATGACGCAGCGGTGGGGGGCCGGGAAGCTGCCGATGGCCTTGACGTGGGCCACCGCTGCGGCGTCGTAGCGAGGGTTGCCAGAGGATCGGGCAGTGGTGGCGCTGAGGATGTTTCCCGCTCCGCCGATGTGAGCTCGCACCACGGTGGTGAGGTTCTTCGCCACCGCGGCCGAGACGAAGGCGGGGCGACGAAAGGGCGGTATCTTCTTGCGGATGATCCCCTTGTAGCTGGAGACCACCGCGGCGTGCTGGGAGTAGCAGGGGTCCAGGGCGCCCTTTTCCGCGGTGCCACCGGCGCCCTTGCGGTCGTCCCCGCTGGTGGCCCCTGGCGGCGCCATGACCCCTGTCTGAGAGCCCCAGCCCTCCGGGGCCTCGGTGGCGTCGTCCCTCTCCATGGGGTCGGGCTGGGGGGCTCGCCTGGCTAGCATTCCCCCCTTGGGCATGCGCCTTCGGCTGGGGCCGAGGCGGTAGGCCCTGGCTCGGCGACGCGTCCGGCGCTTGCGCGCGTTTGCCGGGCGCTTGTACGCGGGCCCGGTGGTTCTCATGCCGTCCTGGCTGCCGGCCTGGATGGGCACGATGCGGGTCTCGATGATGTGCTCCTTGGGGCTGGCCGCAGTCTCCTTCTTGCCGAGCCCGAGACCGGAGATGATCACCCCAGCCACCAGCAGCAGGTGCAGCGCCCCGGTCGTCACCAGGCCGGCCAGGGCGGCGAGCCTCCCCTGGGGATCTGCCGGGAGAAGCTGCTTTCGTCTCGGGGTCATCGGACCTTCACCAGAGGAGGTTGTGTCACCAGCCCCAGCTTGAGGACCTTTGCCTTCTGGAGCTGCACCATGACGTTTACCACGACGCCGTAGGGCAGGGAGTGATGCCCGTCCACGTAGGCCTCGTGGCTCTTTTGCATGGCCGGCTGCCGCCGGGCGAGCACCGTGATGTTGCTCAGCGCCGCCAGGTTGGAGCCCTCGTGCAGGGGGGAGGAGAGGTTGAGCTGCGCCACCTTCTTCGTGTCGAAGTAGATACCGCCCGACTCGCTGATGCGCACCCGCACCACGCCCTCCTTTTTGACCATGGGCGCGGCGCCGGCCTCGGGGACCTTCACCTGGACACCCTCCTGGGCCAGGGGAGCGGTGATCATGAAGATGATGAGCAGCACCAGCATCACGTCCACGAGGGGCGTGACGTTGATCTCGGAGAGCACTGTGCCCCGGGGGGCGGTTCCCATGGCCATTGTTCTGCTCCTACTTGAGCACGTGACGCTTCACGATGTTGAGAAAGTCGCTGGAGAAGGTGTCCATCTCCGAGGCCAGCACCTTGATCTTCTGTACGAACAGGTTGTAGGCGATTACCGCCGGGATGGCCGCCATGAGGCCGATGGCCGTGGCAATGAGGGCCTCGGCGATGCCAGGGGCGACCACGGTAACCGAGGCTGAGCCCGAGGCGGTGATGTCCATGAAGGAGGTCATGATGCCCCAGACCGTGCCAAAGAGCCCCACGAAGGGGGCGCTGGAGCCGGTGGTTGCCAGGAAGGCGACCATCTTCTCTAGCTGGGTCACCTCGGCGGTCTGGGCTCGGCGCATGGCCCGCTCCACCGACTCCAGGTCCGAGAGGCGGTCGTGCATGGCGTCCGCATCCCCCTCCGAGCCCTGGTTGTCTGACTGGAGCTTGGAGAGCTCCACGAAGCCCGCGCGGAAGACCTGGGCGGTGGGGCTGCTCTCCATGGCCTGGGCCGCCTTGTAGATCTCGTCCAGCCGCCGAGACTTCCAGAAGACATCCAGGAAGGCGTCCGAGCCCTGCTTGGCTCGCCGGAGGAACCAGTACTTGTAGCCGATGATGTACCAGCACACCACGCTGAAGCTCACAAGCAGCACGAGCACCCAGAACACCATGCCAGGAAAGGACTGCGTGGCCAGCTCCACCAGCGACTTCTTGTGGTGGGGGGCGGCCGCCAGCGGTGTCCAGAGCCAGGGGAAGAGGAGAAGAGAGGTCATGGTCCGCCTTTCGTACGAGAGGTTGCTCCCTGGGCCTGTCCTCGTCGGCTGCGGTGGTCGCAGCCGGCAACGGCAGGACGCAATGGAGTATACGCACCAGGGGCCAACGGGTGCTCCCTGGGGAGCCGACTCGGTGCGAGGTGTGAGTATTATGTGGCCATGGCCGCCCGGTTTCAACCGGCCCAAAACGTTTTGACAGCAAGGCGCTGGCCGGCGCAAACTCTGGTCGATGACACGGCCCATTTGCATCTCTGCGCTTGCCGTCCTGCTGGCAGGGGTTGGCGGCTGTCCCGAGATCAAGGGCGGCGCGGTGGAGGTGGCCTGGATGGTGCGGAGCTCGAGCAACAGCGCAGCATCCTGTGACGACCCGGCGGCTCCCTACAAGATAGATCGTATCCGCCTGCGCATCTGGTCGGCAGAGCAGCCCGACAGGGATCTTTGCTCCGTGGAGGGCGGGCCCTCTGTCTGCGAGTTCTCCTGCGAGGATGGCAGCGGCGCCACCGCCTTTGACATTCCGGAGGGAACCTACTTCTTCGACCTGGTGCCGGTAACCGTGGACGGCTCGGAGATCCCCCCCTCCGTGGTGGTGCTGCCCGCTCCCCTGCGGCGCAGGATCGTCGAGGGAGACATCACAGACCTGGGGATCTGGCAGATAGTCATCCTTTGACCCACGGGCACCGAGCCCGAGAGCCCCGAGAGCCCCGAGAGCCCCGAGAGAGCCTACGATGCCCACCTGGAGTCGCCGTCGCACCCGCAGCCTCGTCAGGGACGTGTCCCGACTGATCGAGGGGCTCGACGCTCGCCCGGACCTCAAAGAGCGCCTGCGTCGCCACGGTTACGACTAGCAGGCCCGCCGGGAGCTCGCGGTCTGCCTGGCGCGACTGGGTGGCCTGGATGCCGGGCTGGATGCCGGGCTGGATGCTGGCCTGGAGCCCAGGGCCTCGCTGCTGGGCTCTGCCCGGGCGGTCTCCGGGTGGCTCTATGAGCAGGTGGCGGTGGCGTCCAGGCTCGCCACCAAGCTGCCCCATGTGGCATCGGAGGCGGCACAGACCCTTCGTGGGAGTGCGGAGCCCCTGGAGATGCTCGGTCGGGGCCGGCGTCTGCTGGGGCGGGTGCGCCGCGACGAGCACCTGAGCCATTTTTTGACCCTGGAGGGGCTGCGGGACGCTGGAGCCGAGCTCGCCCAGCGGATCCGTGATGGAGGTCGGAGCGCCCCCCGCTCCCAGCGGCAGCAGCTCAGGGCCGAGCTGGCCTTCTTGTACGCCCGCTGGCGCCAGGTGTGCATCAGGGAGCTCGGAGAGGAGCCGGAGCTGCTCAGAGCGCTGGGGCTGGACCCTGAGACGCGCTAACCATGGACGTGCATCGGGGGCTCTGGGCGTCCGGGCCTGGCCGGCGCGGTTGTGCTATAGTCTGCTGCGAGCCGCCGCCCATGCGGGAGCGCGCCTCCTCTGGCCTCACCGAAGGGGCGGAAGTCGGCCCGGAAGGAGCCATGTTCAGAGCCGCACAGTTGGAGAAGGCCTGTCGCGTCCTCGCCCGAATGCGCGGGGATCTTTGCCTGCGATTCGACCCCGGCCTCGACCCCGAGGACAAGCTCTCGCTGGCACTCCATCGGGCGGCGCGACAGGTGCTTCGCGCCGCCCCCCACCGGCTCGAGCTGCGACAGGTGAGTGGCGGCGAGCTCCCCTGCCTGGAGGTGCAGAACGTGCGCTACCGGGCGGTGCCCTTCGGCCCGGAGCTGGGGCCCTTCTTGGAGCTGCTCGTGGACCTCTCCAGCAGGGGCTCGCCCCCTGAGGTCGGTGAGCTGGCGCCGGCGGAGCTGCGAGTGCTCATCGCACCCACCTGCCCCAACTGCCCCGGGGCTGTTTCCGCCTGCGCGGGGGTGGCAGCCACCTTTCCGCAGGTCCGGTTGGAGGTGGTGGACGCGCAGTACTACCCTGACCTGGCCGGGTCGGTGAGGTCGGTGCCCACGGTGATAGTGGACTCGGGTCGGAGCCTCGTTGGCGGCGTGTCCGAGGCGGAGCTGCTGGAGGTGCTCACCGAGCGCAGCACCGAGGAGTACGTGCAGCAGACCCTCAGGTCCATGGTGGAGACCGGGCGCTTTTCTGAGGCCACCGCCCTGCTCGCCGACCGGAAGGGGCAGGCGGCCATGGCCGCCTTGCTGGCCCGCTCCACCATGGCCGACCGCATTGGGCTCATGCTCGCGGCCCAGGAGGCCCTCGCCGCCAGCGCTCGCTGCATGGACGGGGCCGTGGAGGTCCTCCTGCCGCTGCTGGGTGTGCCTGACGCCAACCTGCGGGGAGACGTGGCGTACCTGCTGGGGAGGATAGGCGCGCCAGCGGCGCGCTCGGCCCTGGAGCGCCTGCGCTCCGACCCCGACCCGGATGTGCGCGAGGTGGCCGCCGACTCCCTGGGGATGCTCCGCAAGCCGTCCTGAGTGGCACCCGCCGGGACGTCCGTCACTCCCACTCGATGGTGCCGGGGGGCTTGGAGGTCACGTCGAATGCCACGCCAGAGATCCCGTTGATGGCCATGAGCTCCTCGGCCAGCTCGACAAGGAGATCCCTTGGAAGGAGGGCAGGACGTGCGGTCATGGCTCGCTCCGAGAGCACGGGGCGCAGCACCACCAGCTCCCCTTCGCCGCCGTCGACGCTCACCGGCACCAGCACCGTGGGGCATTGCCAGACGGTCCCGAGCAGGTCGTGGCGGTCCAGCCCCCGCATGACAGCGTCGTCAGCCAGCCGGCAAAGGTCCAGTCTGGCGCGGGTCATGTGGGCCTCCAGGGCCACGGCGTGCCGCGGGGAGGCGGGAGCCAGCGCGACCACGCAGCGGTTGACCCCTGGGACGCTCTTCCATATCTCCCCGGCCACCCGCTCCGCTCGCTCCAGGTCCGGCTCCGGAGAGTGGAGCATCACCGGGGTCTCGTAGCAGCGCAGGTCGGCCTTCACCCCCACCGAGCGAGCTGGCAGAGCCAGGGCGCCGAACCCGTGTCTGGCAGCGATGGCCCCCGCCGCCTCGGAGATCCGGGAGAGATCCTGTTGTGGCTCGGCTCCCCTGCTGCACAGGACCCTCACGCCGAGGCCTGGTCCGGGGAACGGGTGGCGCTCAACAAGGGGGGCTGGGACCCCCAGCGCGCGGCCCAGCTCACGCACCTCCACCTTGTACAGCTCTGCCAGCGGCTCGATGACCTGGCCCCTCTGGATCATCTCCTCGATGATCGGGACGCGGTTGTGGTGGGTCTTGATCGTGTCGGCGCGCCTGGTGCCGCCGGTCTCGATGGTGTCCGGATAGATCGTGCCCTGGGCCAGCAGCAGGCTCCCCAGACCCAGGCGCTCGGCCTCCTCCTGGAAGACCTCGATGAAGGCGTTGCCAATGGCCAGCCTCTTCTCCTCGGGCTCCACCGAGTCGCCGATAGCCGCAAGGAAGCGGTCCGAGGCGTCCACGAAGTGAAGATGGTGGCTCACGTGGTGCTCCCGAAAGGCGGCCAGCACCTTCTCCGACTAGTCCTTGCGCATCATGCCGTTGTCTATGTGCAGCAGGTGGAGCCGATCCGGGCCCAGGGCTCGGGCGAGGAGCCACGCGCACACGGTGGAGTCGACTCCTCCCGAGGCCAGGAGGAACACGCTGCCGCTGCCAACGTCCGAGTGGATCCGCTCCAGCAGGTCGTCCAGGAAGCGGTCCATGCGCCAGGTGCGCTTGCATCCGCAGATTCTCGTGGCGAAGTTCTCGAGCATCTGGTCGCCGCCGACGGTGTCGTCCACCTCCGGATGGAACTGGAAGCCGTAGCGCTGCCGGCGCTCGTCGGCCACGGCGGCGAAGCGATGCTCCGCACCCGCCTCGCCCAGGCTGGAGTAGCCCAGCTCCACGAAGCCCTCCGGGAGTGACACCACTGAGTCGCCGTGGCTCATGAAGACCTGCTGCACGGCATCGAGCTCGGCTGTGATGGGGCTCTCCGTGACAATGTGCAGGTCGGCGGGGCCATACTCTCGCTGGGCGAACTCCACTGTGCCCCCATAGTGCTGCACGATCTGCTGATGCCCGAAGCACAGGCCCAGCAAGGGGACCCTCAGGTCGAAGATCCCGTGGTTGTAGTCCGACTCCTCCCCCTGGCTGGCCAGCGCCGGGCTGCCCGAGAGGATGATCCCCTTGATCTTGTCGTAGACGGAGAGGGGATCCTGCGGGTCACAGATCACGCTGCGCACGCCCAGGCGTCTGAGCTTTGTGGCGATGAGGTGGGCGTACTGCCCCCCGAAGTCGATTACGGCGATGGTGTCGTGCTGCATGAGGGCTCCTGTGCCGGCATTGATCCACGGTCGGGGGCCCGCGGTCAACATGGAGCCGCCACCCAATGGGACGGTGGCGCGTCCCCTGCGCGAGGCCCCTACCTGCCGGCGCGGTGGCCTTTGAATGTGCCCCGGATGGCCTGGCCGCCGTAGGCCTTCCCCAAAGAGCCCACCCAGCGGCCGTCCAGGAGACGATCACCGACCACCCTGGCGTCTCCGCTGAGCTTCAGGAAGGTGGGGCGCAGGGAGAGCCTGTCCAGCCAGAGCCCCAGCTCCTTGATGAGGCGGGCCTTCTGGGCCTGGCAGCCGACCTTTATCAGCGGGACCATGTTGGCGAGGGGAGGGGCAGCCTTTGCCACCAACGCCGCCAGCCTTTCACATGGGAGCAGCGCGGAGAGGAGCTGCTCCACCTTCCGGAAGCAGGGGATCTTCTTCGTGGAGCAGGTGATCCCTCCAAGGAGGGCCTCGGCGGCCCAGCGGTACAGGCGACCGAGCCGATGGCTCACCTTGAGCTGGCGAATGCGCAAATGGCCCGTGTGCTCGGATGCCGAGTAGCTGCTGGCCTCGAGGGCGCCCAGCCCCGGGACCTGTCGAGCGCTTGCGGTGATCCTGACGTCACCGGAACGCACCGTGACCCTCATCCACCGGGAGCGCCCCTCGTACTGGTTGTCCCCCAGGGGGCGCAGAGTCTCAATGGAGACGATACGCAGCTCGCCGAGGGCGCTGTCCAGCGCCCGGATCCGCCTGGCCAGCTCCCTTGCCCAGGGGGGCACGAGCCTCTTGAGGTACTGGGCCACAATGGGTGCGGCGAGCGCCGTGAGGGTCGGGGGGATCCCCGGGATCTGGAGCTTGCCCTCCAGCACGTCCTGGACCTGCCGGTTGAGGAGAAAAAGCAGCCTGGCCGGGCTCCCCACCCCTTTTCGCAGGGAGAGGGTGGAGGTTAGCTGCCAGTCGCCCTTGAGATGGTCCGGCGCTGGCCGGGGATGCGCCGGGACACCAGGCCTTGCCGGCGCCCGACAGCCAGGGGCGAGGGCGAGGAGCGTGGCCAGCAGGAGGCTGGCCGAGAGGGTGGCCAGGGTCAAGGGACGCGAGCCAGGTCCGGGGTTTCCACAGGGGCCGTGGTGATACATGGTCACTATCCTCCTCCCAGGGCGCCCTGGATGACGTCGCAGATCCGCGACACCTCGTGGGGGGCCAGCTCGGGGTAGATGGGCAGAAAGAGCCCCTGCCGACTCAGCTCCTCGGTGATGGGAAAGGAGGGCGTGTCGGGAGAAGCGTAGGTGGGCTCTGCGGGGATCGCGGTGAGCCCCCCTCTGGCGGAGATGGCGTGACTGGCGAGCAGATCCAGCAACTGACTGGCCGTGAGCGGCGCCCTCCGGGCCACGGTCAGGTGGTAGGACTGGTAGCTGTGGGTCCGGCCACGGAGCGTGGGAGGAGTCTCCAGCCACGGGCTGTCCTGCAGCCTGGAGTCGTACTGCCTGGCGATGGCCGCGCGACGTTCGAGGATCTCCTCCAGGCGGTCGAGCTGCGCCAGGCCCATGGCGGCGTGCAGGTCGCTCATGCGGTAGTTGTATCCGAGGGAGACAAAGCGCACCTGCGCCGGGTCGGTGGGGTCCTGCTCGGAGCCGTGGTTGCGCAGCGTGCGGAGCCGGTCTGCCAGGGCCTGGTCCGAGGTGGTCACCGCGCCGCCCTCGCCGGTAGTGATGATCTTGCGAGGGTGGAACGAGAAGCAGGCCAGGTGCCCGTGCGGGCGTCCGATGGGCTCCCCGTGGAGGCGGCTGCCCAGGGCGCAAGCGGCGTCCTCGATGACCCTCAGGTTGTGGTGCCGCGCAAGGTCTTTGAGGGGAGCCATTCGAGCCGGGAGCCCGAGCTGGTGGACCACCAGGAGCGCTCGCGTGCGGGGGGTGATCCTGTGGGCCACGTCGGCCGGGTCCAGGTTGAGGGTGGCCCTCTCCACCTCGGCGAAGACCGCCCTGGCGCCCGCCATGCGCACGGCGTTGGCGGTGGCGATGAAGGAGAGGGCCGGCACGATGACCTCGTGCCCAGGGCCCACTCCAGCGGCCACGAGCGCCAGGTGCAGGGCCGCCGTGCCGGAGGAGAGGGCCACCGCGTGGTCTGCACCCACCAGGGTCGCCAGCCGATCCTCGAAGCGGGCCACCCGTGGGCCCTGGCCCACCCAGCGATCTCCCACTGCCTCGGCCAGGGCCCGCTCCTCGGGAGCGCCGAGCCAGGGTCGGCAGATGGGAATCTCGTCGGTCATGGGGGCCTTCGCAAGGTGGAGCGCCCGGTCAGCCCGGGGCGAGGTTTAGCCTCTCGCGGGCCTGGGCGTACCGCGGGCTGATGTTGTAGATACAAAGGCTGGCCAGCTCCTGATCGGTGGCGCCCTCGCGCCTCATGACCTCGGTCGCGGCGGCCAGGTCTGCGCACACCAGGAGCCCGCAGCGGGCCGCACCCTGAGCGGCGGCCTCGGCCCAGGTGTGCATTCCCACCGGGTCCATGGCCGCGTAGGCGCGGGCCGGCTCCTCCAGGCTCTTGCGTTGCTTGCGGGAGAGCTTGCGCATGAAGGTCTTGCCCACCAGCACCAGGTCCTCCTCCCCTCCCAGGTGCAAGCCGTAGCTCTTGTCCTGCTGCGCGGCGACCCCGGCCATGGCCACCTCCAGGTCACGCAGGTTGACGATCTCCAGGTAGACAGTTTGAGCGAGGATCCGGCCCAGGGCCCGGCCGAGCAAGAAGTCGAGCTGCGCTCCGTCGCCCTTGGCCAGCTTCTTTCCGACGACGATGGTGGGCTCATGGGTGTGCTCGATCGCCATGACGTCCGGCTTGGACTTGCAGATTGCGATCTTCCACTCGCTCTGTACCCCTAGCAAGGCGGCGATGTGCACCGCGCGGGAGCGCAGCGGGTGGGAGGCTGCCAGGTCGTCGTCCTCACCAAGGCCCCACCTGGTGAAGTCCGGGGTGAAGATGATGTGCAGATGGGGGGTGAGGGCCCCCAGGAGCGCCCTCGCGGTGGGGCGGTCCTCCTTGGGGGCCATGAGCTCCTGATAGCCGTCTGGGCCAAGGGGTGTGCGGGGCACCTGGAGCTGGTTCGGGGCGCGAACCTCGCTGGCGAGCTTGAGCTCCTGGTCCCGGGCGTCACCCAGGCTCACAAGCACCTGGGCGGTGAGGCGGGCCCTTTCGGGCTCCTGCTTGGCGGAGAAGACCCGGAGCAGCCCGCGGTAGGCCTCGGGATGGAAGGGGTTGCGCTCCAACACACCATGATACTCCACCTGGGCGAGGGCGGGGTTTTTGCGGGTGAGGTGCAGCTCTCCAAGGGCCAGCAGCGCTTCTGTGGAGCCGGGATCCTCGGTGAGCGCTGCGCGGACCTCCTTCTCCGCCTCGTCGTGCTGCCCGAGGTGCTCGGAGAGGTTTGCCGCCCGCGCCAGGTGCAGGGAAACGAGCCCGGCGCTGCGCGGCGGCGCCCCCTTGAGCACCCGGGCCAGGAGGTGGTCGTAGGCCTTGAAGTCCTCTCGCTTGGCAAAGTACCTTCCAAGGGGCTCAACCGCCTCGGGGGCGAGGCTGCACAGGGCGGCTGCGCGGGCCACGTGCTCGCTGGCCTGCTCCTTGCGCCCGAGACCCCGCTCGAATATGTCCGCCATGTGCAAGAGGGTCTCTGCGCGCTCACCGGGGGGCGCGTGCTCTGCCAGGGTGGCCAGGGCGTTGACGGCGCCCTCCCACTGCCCCAGGCGTTCGTGCAGGCGGGCAGCCGCGGCGAGGGCGTCCGGGTCGCCAGGGTGGGTCTGCAGGATGGCCTTGATGGAGTCCAGGGCCCTGTCGTCCTCTCCCAGCTCCTTCTCCAGCAGCTCGGCTCGAACGAAGTGGGCCTGGCGGGCTATCTCCGGAGCGGGGGAGAGCTTCACCAGCCGATCAATGGCCAGCACGGCGGCTCGCCAGCGGCCGAGCTGGCGGTAGAGGCGCGAGATGTGAATGAGGGCCTCTGGGTTCTCGTGGTCCAGTCGCAGCAGCTCCTCCAGGGTCTCGGCAGCCTCCTGGGGGCTGCCGAGCCGCTGCTCCAGCAAGGTGGCGAGCTGGAGCAGAAGCTGGATCTTCTCCTCCTTGTCAGCCACGCCAATGCGCTTGCGCACCACGGGCAGAAGCTGGGCGTGGGCCTCCCTGCCGTCGAGCAGGGCGGACAGCCTCTGGAAGGCCACGGCGTTGGCCGGATCCAGCTCGAAGACGCGCCCGTAGAGCTTCTCGGCCCGCTCCGTGTCCGCGTAGGCCTGCAACCAGATGGAGGCGGCCTCCATGAGCGCCTTCACAACCGCGTCCTGGTCCGCTGCCACCGAGGCCTCCTGCTCCAGCAGCTCCGCCACCTCTGCGGACCTGCCCTGGGCCTCTCGGAGGGCGCGCAAGGAGCGCAAGCCGGGCAGCCACTGGGGGCTGATCTGGAGGGCCTGGGAGAAGCAGCTCGCCGCCTCGTCCAGCTCGCCGCTGCGCCAGGCGAGATAGCCCAGGGTCATGAATGCCGCCACCTGGGAGCTGGGGTCGGAGGCGTCCTCCGAGCGTCGTCGCATGATGTCGGCCAGGGTGGCCACGTCCTCGTGTCGTCGGGCCAGGCGCTCCTGCTGGCACAGGGCGAAGTGGTGGGTTGGGTTGATGGAGAGCACGCGGTCGTAGATGTCGGCGCGCACCGGGTCGTACTGCTGGTCGGCGGGGAGCACCACGCCCAGGTGTATGAGGTCCGCCGTGGCCGTGACCGGGTCCGCGGTGGTGTCCGCAAGTCGCCCGAGCACGTCTGGCAGCTCGTCCACGATGCGCTCCCTGCGCAGCATGGACGCCAGGACGAACAGGGCCTCGGCGTTTCGCGGCTCGATGAGCAGCACGTGACGGGCCGCGTCCATGGCGGTGGTGGGGTTTTGCTGGTGCACGCGGCGGATCATGCTCAGCTTCAGACCCAGGCGCACTCTGGCGCTGCGGGGCAGCTCGTCGTCCGCAAGGCTCTTTGTGAGCACCGAGGTGAGCTCATCGAAGCGTCCGTCCGAGGCGGAGAGCTGCTCCCACAGAAGGTGCGCTTCCAGCAGGGAGTCGTCGGCCTCCATGGCCTGCTTGCACAGGTCCAGGGCTCGCTCGACGTTGCCCATGCGATGGTACGTGAGCAGAGCGGCGCGCAGGAGACAGTCGGCGCGGCGGTCCGGGCTCTCCAGGCGCGCCGACCGGTTGACGAGGATCTCCACCAGGTCCTTCCATCGGCCGCGCCGGGTCAGCAGCGCGGCCAGCCCCTCCAGGGCTGGCGTGTAGTCCGGGGCCTGCTCCAGGGCGTCGTTGTAAGCTCGTTCGGCGGCGCTGTCGTCTCCGATCCGGCTCTCCAGGAGCTGCGCCATCCTGGAGGACAGGATGGCGGAGTCGTACCCCTCCGGCGTCGCCAGCAGCTCCTTTCTGTAGGTCTCCACCAGCTCGTCCCAGTACCCTGCGGCCAGGTACAGGCGACCCAGGTTCCGCAACGCGCGCAGATGGGTAGGCGCCTTCTCCAGCACCTGCGTGTATAGCTGGCGGGCCCGGCCGGTGTCGTTGAGGTGGTTCTCCGCGATCTCTCCCGCCTGGCACAGCAGGGCGAGGATCTCGGGCCCGTCGGTGGAGAGATCTGCCTCGCGCACGAGGTTCTGCACCAGGTCCTCGAAGCGACTCTGGCTCCGATACACTCGGCTGAGGGCCATGGCCACGTCTCGCTGGCTGGGCGGCTCGTCGAGCAGCAGCTCCAGGGTGTGGGTGGCGTTCTCGGGCTGGGAGAGGTGCGCCTCCTGGACCCAGGCCATGCGCTTGAGCAGGGCACTCTTTCTGCCCGGGTCCTCGCAGCCATCTGCCTCCGCCTGGAGGAGCTCGCAGAGCTGCACCCACTCCCCGCGCTCCGTAAAGAGGCGGTCGAGGGCGCGGGCGGCTGCGCCCCCTCCGGGGCCCTGTCTCAGGGCCTCCTGGTAGATGGCGATAGCGTCGGTGGGGGCCTCCATACGCCACTCGGTGAGCTCTGCCAGGCGAATCAGCAGGTCCGAGCGGTGCTCGGGATCCACTGTCGCCTCCGCCTCAGCCCTGAGCAGCTCCGCCACGTCCTGGTGTCGTCCCGCCGCCTCGAGGGCTCGTAGGAGGGCCCGCTTGGCAGGGACGAAGGCGGCGGATCGCTCCATGGCCTCCCGATAGCGGGCGATGCCCTGATCCGGGTCGTCCAGGCGCTCGTAGAGCTCGCCCACCTTGAACAGGGTGGAGGCCTCCTCGACGGCGCTGAGCTTGCCCTCCGCCTGCGCCAGCCGGCGAACGAGGGTGTGAATGAGCTCCTTCACGCTGCCCTGGCGCTCGTAGATGTCCTCGAGCTCATCCAGGGGGAGGGCGCGAGAGGGGCGCGTTTCAAAGCACTGCTCGTGCAGCAGCGCGGCCCGGAGGTCCTCGCCCAGGCGGTGGCTGGCGATGGTCCCGGCCAGAAAGCGGTAGGCGGCCACGATGTCGGTGTCGTTGGAGCGGTCCGCGGTCTGCAGCAGCAGGTCGGTCAATGCGCCCCAGTCCCCGCGCGAAAGATAGAGGCGCTCCAGGGCAAAGCGCGAGCCGACGAGCTGGGGGTAGTGCCCGATGGCGATGCGGTAGCGGTCCAGCGCTTCGGCGGGCTGGTCGTCGCATTCGGCCAGCACACCCACCTCGGCCATGATCAGCGCCTTGCGGTGCTCGTCCTCGCAGATCTGGGCCATGCGCACGAGCAGCTTGGCGGCGGCGCGGGTGTTGCCCTCTGACTCGGCGATATGGCCCATGGCGGCGAGGGCGGGCAGGTAGGTGGCGTCTATCTCCAGGGAACGCTTGAAGCTGCGCTCGGCGGAGCGAGCCTCGGAGAGGCCTAGCTGCAGCAGGCCCTTTTCGTAGAGCAAGCCGGCCCGCTGCTGCTGATCAGAGCAGACCCGCACCTCCGCGTCCAGGGTCTTCAGGGCACCAGGCACGTCACCTCGCTCTAGCTGCATGCGGCGGAGCGCCCGCAGGTTTACCGCGAGAGTCGGATCCTTGGTGAACGCCTCCCGGTAGTGGGTGAAGGCCGCTTCGGAGTCCTCGAGGCTCTCCTCCTCGATTCGAGCCACCTCGAAGAGGAGCAGCGCCTGGCGGGATCTGTCCGCCAGGGGGAGCTGGCGCGCCTCGGCCAGGAGACTGTCTCGCAGGGTCTGCGCACGCTGCACCAGGGAGGCGTTCGCCTCATCCGGAAGGATCTCCAGCTCGGACTCATCGAGGGTCAACGTCTGCGACAGCTTTTGGGTCACCACCTCGTCCATGTCTGAAGCAGCGGCATCGGCCGCCGCAGAGGCCAGGGGCTCGACCCCGTCACCAGCGGGCGGGATGCCAGGGGGCGATGGTGGTGGCCCCCCGGAGATCTCGGCGCTGGGGGGCGGCGGCGGCGGTCCCCCGGAGATCTCGGCGCTGGGGGGCGGCGGCGGCCCCCCGGACAGCTCGGCGCGCTTGTGGATGCGCCTGGTGGGGGTGCCGCTCGCCGGCCTGGGCCGGGGGTTGCTCGCCTTGTCGTCGCCGCGTCCCTGGGGTGGATTGCTCAATGTCAGCCTCAAGGGGTGTGGATGAGCCCCCGAGTATATCAGCTCGGAGCCGAACCGCTGCCCAAAAGATAGTCAGTGCCATCCG
>JAJRWW010000608.1 GCA_024276595.1 Myxococcota bacterium | reverse complement strand
TCTACTCACCCAGCGGATGAACGTAGCAGAGAAAACGTGTCACTCGCCCCGAGTCGTCCCTCTGGGGGGTGAGCCAGGACATCATGGGGATGCGCTTGCCGTCGGGTTGAGTGAAGGAGAGGATGCGCTGGAGGGGCTTCCTTCGCCGGGTCCTGCGGGCGGCCTCCAGGTCTCTGACGATGTCGGGGTAGACGTAGGCCAGGCGAGTCGAGTCGATGGCCATACCGGACATGTCCCGTTTTTCCATGCCAACGAAATGCCTGAATGCCCGGTTGGCCGTTACGATGCGCGCCTTGCCGTCGAGCAGGAACATGGGGAGAGGGCTCTTGTGGAAGAAGTCTCGGATGTGCGATGGCTCCTGGGAGGCCCTCTCCGGCCTGGCCCTGGTTCTGTGTCCCTCCCGCAGGTTGAGCATCTCCATGAGGGTGCGCAGCTCGAAGATGACCCGGCCCATGGACTCGTGCCGCCTGAGTGGGTCCTTTTCCAGAGCGCGCATGACAAAGGCTTCCACGCGCTCGTCCAGTGGGTCCTGCAGCAGCTTGGATGGGCTGGGAGCGGGTCTGTCGAGCTGCTGTCGAATCACGTCGGCCACATTTCCCAGGAAGGGGAGGCGCCCGGTGAGCATCTCGAAAAACAGCACCCCGAGGGAGTAGATGTCCATGGACGGCTGGGGGGCGCGGCCGCGGAGCAGCTCCGGGGCCATGTACTCGGGGGTGCCCGCCACCTCGGCTCTGGCGAGCTGGAGGTGCGTCGCCTTGGACCGGGAGAGCCCGAAGTCGATGAGCTTGACCACGGTGCGTTGGCGGTGCTCTGTCTGCTGCTTGCACAAGAAGATGTTCTCAGACTTGATGTCGCAGTGGATGATGTTCTGCGAGTGCATGTAGTGGAGAGCTTCGGCGGTCTGCAGGCCGATATCCAGGGCCGAGGAGATGGAGAGGGACTGGTGTAGCTCCAGCTCTCGCCGGAGCCGGGCGTGGAGGGTCTCTCCCCGCAGGTACTCCATGACGATGTAGGCGCCGAGGTCGTCGTCCAGCCCGAAGTCGGTGACCTGCACGATGTTCGGGTGGTTCATGACCGACGCCACCTTCGCCTCCCGGAAGAAGAGCTGCTCGATTCGCCTGGCCGCGTCCGACCTCCGATCCACCACCTTCAGCGCGAAGATCTTGCCCAGGTTGATGTGCTTGACCTTGTAGATGCGGGCCATTCCGCCGTGGGCCAGCCGCTCCACCACGCGGTATCGCCTGGCGATGATCCGCTGGGTGTTGCCCGGAGTGTGGCGCGGGACCCTGTGCCCCTCCCAGACACCAGTGTCCAGCTCGTCGGTGTGCTGCCGCTTGCGACCGATGGATCTGCGTCGAGTGGGCGCCTCTGGGGTCTCCTCACCAAAAGCAGGCTCGGAAGGGACTTGCTCGTCCGGCAGGTGCACGTCGCTCGTCTCCATGAGATGGTGCGGGTCGGGCAGGGGCGTGATGGAGACAGAATCCTCTTGCGCCTTGGAGAGGATGCGGCCGGGTCTGGTGATCTCGTCGCGGCTGGGCGTCTTCACAGGGGGTCTCTTTCGCCTGTCGAGATCAGATGATAGCTCTGACCGCCACTGAAACCAAGGGCGCTCACCTTCCGGGGTGGCCGAACCAGCCCAGAACAGGGGGGACGAGCCAGGTGATCCAGACGGCGATCCAAAGACCGGCCAGCAGGTTCATGAGCAGGCCATTTTTTAAAAAGCGCGTGAGCTAGACATCCCCCACGCCTCCGAAGGCCAGGGCGTTGACGGGTGTGGCTACAGGGGTCATGAACGCGCACGTGGAGGCCATGGAGACCCCCAGCATGAGGGGGAGCGGGTCCAGGCCCAGGCTCAGGGCGGTGGCCGCTGCCAGGGGAAAGAGCACGGTGGAGACGGTGGTGTTGCTGAGCACCTCCGTGGCGAAGATGGTCACCAGCACCAGCACGAGAGCCACCGGGAAGAGACCCACCTGCGAGGGGAGCAGGTGGGGCAGCCCCCGCGCGAGCCATTCCACGGCGCCGCTCCTGGCCACCACGAGCAGAAGGGCCAGCACTCCCAGGCCCAGGAGCACTCCCTTGAGCGGGATCTCCCGCCACAGGTCGGAGGGGCGGAGCAGGCCCCTCCCCTCCCCGGGGCCTCGCTTCCCTCCGGAGCCCGTCGGCCAGAGAAATAGAAGCAGGGCGAAGAGGATGGAGAGCGCCAAGGCTCCCCCATCCAGCATGGTGATCTCCAGCCAGCCAGCCGGCCGCCAGGTGAGGTCGTGCCAGCTCCGCCCACCGTCGCTGGTCGAGGCGGCGGCCAGGAGGACCACCCAGGCCAGGGCCCAGGCGTAGGTCCAGCGCAGCCCCATCCTGAGCAGGGGAGTGCTGGTGAGCGTCCTCAGGTCTGGATCGGGCAAGCGCGAGCCCATGGTCTGCCTCTGGGTGACCTGGAGCAGCCCCCAGCCTCCGAGGAGCAAGGCGCTTGCCATGGGTAGCCCGAACACCAGCCACGAGACGAAGTGGAGGGAGCCTCGCCCCTCCACCGAGAAGATGCTCAGGTTGAGCAGCAAGTAGAGGTTTGCCGGGCTCCCCAGCAGCGACGCCAGCCCGCCCAGGTTGGCCCCGTAGATGAGC
>JAJRWW010000607.1 GCA_024276595.1 Myxococcota bacterium | reverse complement strand
GTGCTGCGGGCGTGCTGTCTCGAGTACGGGCTCCCAGCGCCCAAGACTGCTTTCGAGTGCACAATGCACCTGGCGCGAAGCCAGTGGCGGATCTATCCGACCAAGCTGCCGGACGTTTGTCGGTGTCTGGATATCGACCTGGACCATCACCAGGCCCTCTCGGATGCAGAGGCGGCGGCGCGAATCGTGATCCACGCCTATGGAGAAGGATACCGTCGGTGAGCACGCACCCCCTGGTGGTAGATCGTCGTTGCCGCTCCCTCGCACTCCCAAACAGGCGTGCACACGCATAAGAAGCGAGCTGGACATCCGGCAATTCAGGACTTTGTCCGAGGCCCTGGCTCTGTGCAGCGAGCTTGACCCTTTCTCCCGATCTGGGTAAAAGGGTGGCATCTGAAAACGCAATAGCGGCTCGGGCGCTCGCGCTCGTCTCTTCGGTTGGAGCCGGGCGCCAGACAGGTGTTTTGCTTGCCAGGAGAGGGAGATGCACGCAAGACGGTTGAGCGAGATCGTTGTTTTCATGCTCCTCGTCGCTGCCATGGGGCTCGCCGGGTGCAAGAAGCCCCCTGAGGAGGAGGCCAAGGACAAAGGTCCTCCCCCCTGCCCTGCCACCCTCAACGCCAAGGAGTACACCGACGGCCTGACCTGTATCTGCCCGGAGAAGGCGGACAAGGGCAAGGTCTGGGGCACCAGCGTCTACATGACGGGGTCGGCCACCTGCGCCGCGGCGATCCACGCAGGCGTGATCACGCGCACCAAGGGCGGCAAGGTCGAGATCAAGTACGCATCGGGCTGCAAGACCTACAAGGGCAGCACGAAGAACGGGGTCACAAGCCTCTTTTGGAGCGGGAACGACTCCAGCTTCTACTTCGCCGGAAGAGGCGAGGGGGTCTGCGACTAGACCCCCTCCGGACGACCGCTGGCAAGACTTCCCGAGCCCTTGCTACTGGCCTGGCAAGACTTCCCGAGCCCTTGCTACTGGCCTGGCAAGACTTCCCGAGCCCTTGCTACTGGCCTGGCAAGACTTTCCGAGCCCTTGCTACTGGCCTGGCAAGACTTCTCGAGCCCTTGCTACTGGCCTGGGAAGATCCGGTCGATCCTCCCATCCTCGTCCATGGAGACGCAGGGCAGGTCGATGCACATGTCCGCCGCGCGCAGCCAGGTCTCTGCGCGGCACTGGCTGCGCGCCAGGGATGCGTCGGGGAGGTAGCCGCAGTCGCCGGTCATGGCCTCACCCAGGTCCTGCACGCAGGACCCGTAGTTGGCGTAGCCGGCAGTGTTTGCGGCCTCGTAGTAGGCCGTCACGCTGTCGACGACCGCCACGAAGTCCTCCACCGCGCTGGATCCGTGGTACGCGGCGTACATCTCGTCCAGGTCCCGCCTGTACTGCTCGGGGAGGGAGACCCCGCACCCGGGGAAGGCCAGGTTCAGGTAGTCCATGACCGCGTCCCGCATGGAGATCCCCGTGTTGTACTGGGTCGTGTTCTGCTCCAGCATGGTGAAGCCGGAGCCCCCGGCGGCGATGTAGTCGTTGGCAGCCAGCTTGTACGAGACGTAGGGCGAGATGGGCGCGCCACAGCCCAGGGGCGTGCACAGCTCCCCGGCGGGGCAGCAGACCCCGTCGCCAAAGGTCTGGCCCGTGGGACAGGGGCGCACCGTCTCCAGCTTCGGGTCGCAGTCCTCCCCGGGGGTGCAGTCCAGGCCGTCATAGTCGCACAGGGGCCTCCCCGCCGAGCTCCGACCGTACAGCTCCGGGCTCTCCAGGCGGCTGCCCCCGATTGTGATCCTGAATGCGGACTCCACGTCCCCGTTGCAGTCGTAGACGACGCTCATCCCGGCGATCTGCGCCTGGGACTGACACCCCCGGCGGGCCGACCGCAGGGCCACGTAGTCCATCAGATCCTGAACCTCGCGCCCCGAGAGGGTAATGGTGGTGATGCTGTTTTCGAAAGGGAACACGTTGTACATCATCTCCTCGGTGATGGGGCCACGGTTGATGTCGGCCCTGATCCCGAGGGTGTTGGTCAGCCCGAAATGCGCCTCGACGCGGTTGCGGGTCTGCATGGCAGTGGCCACGAGGTTGCCCAGCTCCGAATCCCCGAACCCGGTGGCGAAACGCCGGATCTTCCTTGGGGAGTAGGCGATGAAACGGTTTAGCTGGATGGCCCTGTACAGCTCCGCCGAGAAGGGCTCCAGGAGCCGCTCGGTGGCCACGTCCCACAGCTCGCGATCCACGCTGGAGTCCACCGCGTGCAGTGTGGCCCGGTAGGTCTTGACCTCCCATCCGTTCATTACCCGCAGCCAGGTCTCGGCCTCGGTCTCGTTCTCCAGGGGCGCTGGCTGGTGGAAGATGACATCTAGCTGCCCCACGAACTTGAGGAAGGCGCCCGAGTGCATCAGGGGCACCTTGCGCCTCACGCGGCTGTTCATGCAGCCGCGCCGAACCAGCTCCTGGTAGTAGGGCTGGTCCTCGCAGGCGGGGTCCGGGCTGCAGTCCTCGATCTCCTCGGGCGGGTTGATCACGATGTGCAGGTGGCCTCCCAGCACCAGGTCCAGCCCCTCGGTATTACGGATCAGCTCCTCATCCCCGAGGAGCCGATGGACCACCGAGCAGCGAGTGGATGTCTGCTCCAGGCAGTCGGGGCCCTCGCAGTCGTCAACCTGGTCCTCGCTGCCCCTGGTCATCTTCTTCTGGCCGCGAAGGCCCAGGTGCGTGGCCGCCACCACCACGTCCACCAGAGGGCGGAGGTAGTCGATGTAGTACTGTGTCATCTGCACGGTGTTGAGCGGGGTCACCCCGAGGGAGTTGCCCCCCTCGTACATGGAGACGATGGAGCTGAGGCTGCCCAGGCCGATCACCCCGATCTTCAGACCCCTGGCGTTTATGATGACAAAGGGCTTGGCCATGGAGGCGAGCTGCGATGCGCCGAAGACGTTTGGGTCCTCCAGGCCATAGTTGGCATTGAGCATCGGGAAGCGCGCAAACTGCCTGGCCTGGCGCACGAAGTTGGCCATTCCAGCGTCGAACTCGTGGTTCCCGATGGTGAAGGCGTCCACGCCGATCATGTTCAGCCACTTGAGCTCAACCTCACCCTTGAACAGGTTGAACATGGGCGCTCCCTGAAACACGTCTCCGGTGTCGATGTGCACCACCCGGCCACCCTCGGCTCGGATGGCCTTGATGATCGCCGTGGCCCGTGCTGCACCTCCAACCGTCGGGGAGTTGGGGTCCAGGCCCAGGGACTGGTCGGTCTCCCCCACGTCCAGGGCATAGGGCAGCAGGCGCGAGTGGATGTCCGAGGTGTGGATGAAGGTCACCCGGACGTCGTGGCCCTCCACGGCGGGCGGATCGGTCTCCACGAGGCAGCCCGCAGCACCAAGCGCAAGTGACGTGGCCAGCAGGAGGGCAAAGATGGGGGAGAAGATAGGCGCGCAAAAACCTCGCAGCATGTCAGAACCTCGACAACAAGAGTGATCACTGTACCCCAATCACACCCCGATGAAAGCCCCGTTGCACAGAAAACACTGCAGCCCACGATCCATGATGGCCTGCCCGGAGCCCATCATGGGACGGGCTCGTACACCACCGAGCCATCCACCTCGTAAACCGTGAGGAAGTAGTTTGCCGGCACAAACGCGAGACGGGTCACCTCGAAGCTCACCGTTGGCCAGTGGATCTCCACCTTGTCGGCCACGCAGGCGGAGCCCAGGCCAAAGTACTGGGTGAAGGGCATCTGCAGGCCGTAGTGCCCATAGCCTCCCCCCACCTCCCGGAGCTGAACGCTGTCGCCCACGGTGACCACCACCCGGGCTCCCACTGCCGAGACATTGGAGTGGCCCGCCCCGGCTCCCACCAGGCGCACCGCCAGGAAGCTCGCCCCCTGCCCCACCTCGTTGCGGTAAAGGTGAACCTCGTTGCGGGTCCAGGGGCAGGGCGGGTTGTCCGCGGCGGAGCACCGCATGGTGGATGATGCGATGATCATGTCCAGATCCCCATCCCGGTCGAAGTCCAACAGCCCGTGGCTGTTTCCGTAGTAGTGGTTCACACCGGACTGAGCGGAGATGTCTTCGAAGGTGTGGTTGGGAAGCTGCCGAAAGAGAGAGTCAGCGTTCTCCGGGTAGTCCGAGCTGCCCAGGAATATGTCCAGGAGGCCGTCGTTGTCGAAGTCGAAGAAGGACGCGGTGATGTCCCCCTCGTTCCAGTCTGGTGCCGCGAAGTGGCGAGCCAGGCCCATGGGATCGTTGCCCGGCCGCTCGAAGCTCCACCCCGACGACACTCCGTCGTTGAGAAGTAGCTGCGAAGGATCCGAGGATCCGCCGGCCCACCAGTGACGGATCTCGGCGTTGAAAAGATCCATGTCCCCGTCGTTGTCGATGTCCCCGCAGACGGTCGTGAAGGTGTTGCCGCCGAGACGATAGGGCTGGTCGTCCGAGCCGCTGTTCCAGTAGTCCGTGGCCGGGCATCCCCCCGGGGAGGGCCCCGGATGAGCCGCGCAGTCGGGATCCGTGGGCACCGCCAGGCAGTGGCACCTGAAAAAGAGGTTGTCGGCGTACTCCATCTCGTCGTCCATGTGGGCGCCCACATCGGCCGCGATGTTTTCGAAGTGCACGCCGTTGTCGTTTCTCCAAAGCATGTTGGGCTGGCGCCCGTAGGAGCTGGTCACCAGGTCGGGGTCCCCGTCCGAGTCCACATCGCACACGGCCACCCCCCATGTTGGCCGGTGCTGCCTGTCCTCCGCATAGGCGCCCGCCACCGTGGTGAGCCCCACCTCGTCGGTCACGTCCTCGAAGCGCCCGGTGCCGTCTCCCCTGAACAGGCGATCCTGCTGGGCGAGCTGTGGGTATCCGTAGATGCCGTAGTCGTAGCCGACGAACAGGTCCAGGTTCCCGTCCCGGTTGTAGTCCAGGAAGGCGGCAGAGGTGGGGGCGCGGGTGGTGTCCATCCCGGCGGATGTGTCGCTCTGGTCGGCCAAGACGAAGGTGCCGTCCCCGTT
>JAJRWW010000606.1 GCA_024276595.1 Myxococcota bacterium | reverse complement strand
GATCCCTTCTCCGGACTTGAGGGAGTCAACCATTGTGTCGAACACACTGTTGACCACCAGCTCAGCCTTCCCCCTGGGCAGCTTGAGCTTGCTGGCCACCGCTTCGATTAGCTCTGACTTCGTCATCCGTGCTCGCTCCCCGCAGAGAACCAGGTATGGTCTAGGTGCGGATGGTAGCCCAGGTTAACCCCGCGATCAAACGAAAAAAACCCCAAGTATGGGGCAGCCCCGAGGCCGGGTGAACGCCGGGCAACCCGCTCCAACTGCACCCCTTGACGAGCCCCCGGCCTGTGTGGTTGGGTCTTGCCATGCCCAAGGCAACAACAGACATCAACATCACCAAGAACCGGGTGGCTCGGGTCTCGGAGGTCATCTGCGCCTCCACCACCGGCTTTGAGGACGCCATCAAGCTCGGCTTCGAACGGGCCAAGAAGACCCTGCGGGGGATCACCGGGATGAGGGTGTTGGACCAGTCCATCAGGGTAGTGGAGGAGGAGATCGTGGAGTACCGGGTGCGGGTGGAGGTCATCTTCATCCTGGACGACTGAGCCCCCGAGCCACTGGGCCCGGCCTCACGGCAGCAGCGCTACTCCAGGCGGTAGTTGGGGGCCTCCTTGGTGACCACCACGTCGTGAACGTGGCTCTCGCGCAGGGCCTGGGACGAGATCTGCACCAGCTCCGCGTGCTCGTGCAGCGCCCGGATGGTGGGACACCCGGCGTAGCCCATGCCGGACTTGATCCCCCCCACGAGCTGATACACCGTCCGGGAGAGGCTGCCCTTGTAGGGGACCCTCCCCTCGATCCCCTCGGGGACCAGCTTGGACTCGTCCTTGCCTCCCTGGAAGTAGCGATCCGCGCTCCCCGCCCGCATGGCGCCAATTGAGCCCATGCCCCGGTATACCTTGTAGCTCCGCCCCTGGTACAAGACGATCTCGCCAGGCGCCTCGTCCGTGCCGGCAAACAGGCTCCCGATCATCACCGAATGGGCCCCGCCAGCCAGGGCCTTCACTATATCTCCCGAGTACTTGACCCCCCCGTCCGCCACCAGGGGGATCCCAGTGTCCCTCGACACCCTGGCACATTCCAAGATGGCGGTCATCTGGGGCACCCCCACGCCAGAGACGATACGGGTGGTACAGATCGAGCCCGGCCCTATGCCCACCTTGACCGCGCTGGCGCCCGCCTCCACCAGCGCTCTGAAGCCCTCGGCGGTGCCGACGTTGCCAGCGATGATCTGCGCCTCCGGGTGGGCCCTTCGCAGGCGGGACACCACGTCCAGGACCCCCCTGGAATGGCCATGGGCCGTGTCCACGCAAAGGACGTCCACCGACACCGCCAGTAGGCGCTCCACCCGCTCGTCCAGGTCCGGCCCCGTGCCCAGAGCAGCCCCCACCCGGAGCCGGCCCAGGGTGTCCTTGACCGCCAGCGGATGTCGCTCAGCGGCCTGGATGTCCCGGATCGTAATGAGCCCCTTCAGGCGTCCCTGGTCATCCACCACCAGCAGCTTCTCGATGCGATTTCTGTGCAGGAGCGCCTTGCACTCCTCTGGATCCACCCCCTCTCGGACCGTGATCAGCTCTCTGGTCATCACATCGCCGATGCGCTGGGAGAGGTTCTTTTCGAACCGGATGTCCCTGTTGGTCAGGATCCCCACCAGCCGATCCTTCTCCACCACCGGCAGCCCCGAGAAGTTGTTGCGGCTCATGAGCTCCACCGCGTGCCCCAGGGGCTGCGAGGGGCTCACCGTCACCGGGTCCACCACTATGCCGCTCTCCGACTTCTTGACCTTCAGCACCTCGGTGGCCTGGGCCTCGGGAGACAGGTTCCGGTGGATGATCCCGAGCCCCCCCTCCCGGGCCAGACAGATGGCCGTGGCCGCCTCGCTCACGGTGTCCATGGCGGCGGAGAGCAGGGGAATATTGAGAGAAATCTCAGCGGTCAGGCGCGTGGAGACATCGCAGTCCCCGGGCAGCACTTCGCTGTAGGCTGGCAGCACGAGCACGTCGTCAAAGCTCAGCGCCAGGGGCAGTTCAGTGGCTCGATCCATGTGGTCATCCCATTTCTGGAGGAGGATGTGCTCCCTGATCTGTGCCAAGGGAGAGCCCCACCATCCCCGCGGCAACCCCGCCGGCCCAGCGCAAGGCGGCACTGCCCGGGCGGCAGGTTGCAGCGCATACTATGGGAGGTGCCTTCTCCTGTAAAGCCGCCCTTTCTGCGCCACGGTCATCACTGGACATGGGCACCACGGAGACGTAGCCTGGCAGCCAGCCTCTCGGTGGTCTCAAACATGCGCGCTCTCCATATCACCTTGGTCATGGCCGGCATCTACCTCGCTGGCGTAGTGGCGTTTCTGGGCGCGATCCACCTGCTCTTGGCCGCAGACCCCCGCCGATCTCCCCGCTGCCGGCCCTGGCGAGCCCTCGCGGAGGAGGTCCTCTGGGCTGCCCTGGTGCAGATCACTATCCCGGTGGGCTTCTTCTTCTGGCCCTGGTGGTGGCGTCGCCCCGTCCGCGAGAGGAGCGAGGGTGCCCCCGCTCAGTACCCGACCCTGCTGCTGCACGGCTGGGGCCAGAACCGGGCCGACTGGTGGGTCATGGCCATGCGCCTGCGAGCCAGGGGCAGAGGCTCTGTGTATGCCATGAGCTACTGGTTCTTCGGCCCCATCGAGAGGAGCGCCGCCAGGCTCGACCGAGAGCTGGATCGGATCCTCTGCGAGACCGGCGCTGCGCAGGTCCACGTGGTGGCCCACAGCCTGGGCGGCCTCGTCACCCGCACCCTGGTGGAACGCCAGGGAGGCGCCGGGAAGGTGCGCACCCTGGTCGCCATCGGCTCGCCTCTGGCCGGCACCCATCGGGCAAGCAGAATCTGGGGCGTCTCCAGCGGGCAGATGAGCCCCGGCTCGACCTTCCTGCGGCAG
>JAJRWW010000054.1 GCA_024276595.1 Myxococcota bacterium | reverse complement strand
TCGCCCAGGCCCTCCTCGGTGGTGGGCAGGGAGTCCATGGGGAAGCGTCGAACGTGCAGGTGCGCCCGGGGAGCGAACCCCTTGGCGAACTGCCAGAGGGTGGGGACGCCCTCCTCGTAGCCGAGGGTGCAGTCGTAGACGGCCTCCACGTGGTCCCGAAGCCCCTCCACGGTGGCGGCGAAGCCCTTGGTGCGAGGTACCAGGGTGTGGCGTGGGACATACAGGCCATGCTCCTGGGCAAAGCGCTGACTCCTCTCCAGCTTGTCCGGGGTGATGCGAGTGCCCTCGGAGAAGGAGATGAACCAGACCGGGACGTCGTTGTCCCTGAGCTTCGCGAAGGTGCGGCGGATGTGGTCCCGGTCCTTGGCCCAGTCGCGCTTGATGAAGATACAGTCGATGAAGAGCATGCCCCAGCCCACCCCGGGCACGTACTTGATGACGTCCTTTACCAGCCACTTCATGTCCCCCAGGCGGTCCTTCTGCCGGGCGAAGTCCATGAGCCATGTGATGTCGGGCATGTTCTGGTGGTTGAGCACGAGGATGGCGTTCTCACGCATGGGGATCTCGTCACCGGTGATCACCAGCTCGTTGTTGTTGAGCCATCGGCCCGCCGTGACGCACCATCCCCACCAGAGGTTTGCGGCCCACCTGTTGAACCTGCGAAAGGCACCGGGGGCGAAAGGGAGCAGGATAGTGGTGGCCGTCTGGATGGCGTTGAAGGCCAGGAGCGTGGACATGAGCACGGTGACCGTGGGGGTGGTGCGGGCCAGGGCGACGACTCTGGTCTTGGGGTCCGCGGGGTCGGGCAGCTTGGGCAGTGGCATGGGCGGCTCCGGGAGGCTGTCTTGCAGAACGTTTTTCGCAGGTAGCGCCGAGGAGCGCAAGCCCTGTGCCGCCCGGGTGGGGCACGTGGCCGTGTCTGTGGCGTGATCGTCCCTTGGGAGGTGAGAGCCAGGCGGGCTGGCCGCCAGCCTGTTTAGCTTGACACGGCGCACCCTTTGGTCCTCTGATCCCGGGGACCAACAACAACTGGATGGATCGGAGCGCCGGAGCGCGCCGGCCGCGTCGAAAGGAGCAGCCCCCCATGGGTCTCAAGTCCAAGAAACCGACCATTGTCAGCTTTCAGAAGATGAAGCAGCAGGGAGAGAAGATCGTCTGGATCACCTCCTACGACTACCCTACGGCGTCCTTTGCCGAGCAGGCCGGGGTGGACATGATCCTGGTGGGCGACTCCCTGGGCATGTGCATCTACGGCTACGACTCCACGGTCCCGGTGACCATGGAGCAGTGCATCTGGCACTCGGAGTGTGTGCGCCGGGCGGCCCCCAACACCTTTGTAGTCGGCGACATGCCCTTCATGAGCTACCAGCGCTCGGTCGAGGACGCCGTGGAGAACGCGGGCCGATTCCACAAGGAGGCGGGGGTGGACGCCATCAAGCTGGAGGGGGGAGAGCGAGTGGTGCCCCAGGTGAGAGCCATCCTGGATGCCGGAATGGTGGTGTGCGGTCACATAGGGCTCACCCCGCAGTCCACAGGGCAGTTCGGCGGGTACAAGGCCCAGGGCCGCACGGCCGAGTCTGGCGCCGACATGGTGCGGGACGCCCTGGCCCTCGCTGAGGCGGGATGCCAGCTTCTGCTGCTGGAGGCGGTGACCCCGCCCGTTGCCGGGTACATCACCGAGCGGCTGGACATCCCGGTGCTCTCCATCGGCGCCGGAGCAGACTGCGATGGCCAGCTCCTGATAGTCAGCGACCTGATCGGAGAGTTCCAGGCCTTTACCCCCAAGTTCGTGAAAAAGTACGCCAACGTGGCCGAGGTGATGACCAACGCCATGGCCGAGTACGCGGCCGAGGTACGCTCGGGAGCCTTTCCTGCGCCAGAGCACACCTACAAGATGAAGGACGGCGAGTACGAGAGGTTCTTGAAGCTGGTCGAAGAGGATCGGTAACAACCCACTTCCAGACAATGAGCATCACGGAGGTCCCATGAGCTTGCAAGAGAAACTGAGAGTTGGCCAAGAGCGGCTGGACGAGATCAACGACCTGCTGCTGGACCCTGACAACCCCCTATTGGGCGAGCTGCTGGAGCTGGTGGAGCGCCACGGGGGTCCGGATGCCATCAACCGGAAGGCGGTGGAGGCCCGGAGGCTAGACAGCCTCAAGGAGCGCCTCGAGGCCCAGGCTTCCCCCTACCTGGAGGACATAGCGTGGCTCGAGGAGAGGCGGGACGAGGGCGCCTTCATCTCCGTGGCCGACTACCGGGAGAAGATCCTGGGCGACGCCGCAGCCAGCACGACATTCAACGAGTCCAACGCGGTGACTTTGGAGATCAGCGCCCTCCAGTACTTCCCCATGCTCATGGCCGAGGCCAGGCAGGCCATCGACCGGCAGGAGCTCATGCCCGGAAGGTTCATCCGGGTACGCAACATGGCCGAGCAGGTGGAGGACAACGGGGACATCCTGGCGGTGGCAGCGGCCATGCAGATAGTGGGCGCCAGCTACGTGGAGACCCTGGACACCAAGGGCACCGATGGATCCAACGTGCACCTGGGTGGGCCGGAGACCATAACCGGGTACTTCGGTGGTGTGGGTCAACCAAACGATCACGTGCTCAAGTGGGCCGACGAGTACCTGCGCTACTACACGGAGTACGGCATCACCCAGGTGCTCAACCTCAACCCAGGGACTGTGCTCGTGGGCTACCTGCTGCACAAGCTGGGCGTTGACAACGAGTTCAAGATCTCGGTGTTCATGGGCAATGACAACCCCTTTGCGGTGCTGTGGACGCTGCTGGGGGCGCGCCTGTTTTCCAGGGATGACGGCACCACATCCCTGATAGGCTTCAACTTCTCCAACTCGGTGAACAACGACACCATCCGCAAGGCGTCGGCCATCCGCAGGGCGCTGGGTCTGGAGGACGTGGTCCGCTTCGAGCACCACATCACCGAGACCTACAAGTCCATCGTGCTGCAGCCCTATGACCGGCTACAGGAGCTGGTGGAGGTGGCCCGGGAGGTGCCCAACATCTCCGCCAAGCACGAGGGAGGCGTGCCCGAGGTGGACATGACCCGAGAGCACCCTTCGGACATCCTGGACTACTTCATGCCCAAGGCCGATGTGCTGGCCCAGGGGCTGATGCCGGCGCTGGAGCGGAACTACCTGGACAAGCACGACTCGGTCAACCGTACGGCCGCCGCCTTGACCAGGGCGGGGATCGGGGTGGTCTGCGCCGGGAACCTACATCGGTAGGCTTTGTGGGCGGCGCTCCCCCGCAGGCCCCTGAGCCAGGTGTCAGAGCAGGATCTTGCGCTTGGCGCAGAGCTTTCTGAGCCTGAGCCTCCAGCGCCGAGAGAGCAGCTTGTACGCCCAGCGGGCAGAGGCAGCCTGGCCTAGCTTGCAGGCGCAGTGGCCGATGATGTGGATCCCCTCGTTGGACCTGAGGTACCGGTAGGAGTTGCTCGCCCAGACCATGGCCTGCTTGCACATGCCCCTTTGCCTGAAGCTGCGCGCTGTCTTCAGAAAGCTCAGCCCGAGCTGGCGCTGGATCCTGTTGGGTCGGGCGGGCCCTGGTCTCCTGCCAGGGGGGGCCGATGCCGCCGGGGGCCGGGCCAGCTTGATGGAGTGCAAGGAGCCAGCGGGTCGAAGGGGTATGAGGCGCCCCATGGGAGCAGGGGCTCCGGGCCGCATGGTCGAGCCCAAAGGCGCTGACGAGGGTGGGTGGGCACGCCTGGTGGGGGAGCGGGGGGAGAGGCGCGCTGGCCCGGCGTCCGGGGGGATCACAAAGGTGCCCACCCTGGGCTCCAGCGGCCTGGGCCCAGCCCCACTGGTCGAGGGCTCGGTGTTGCGCCCGAGCATGACGCCCAGGGCCACCGCGCCCACGCCCATGAGCAGCCCCACGATTCCCACGAGGGCGAGGGTGTGCAGGGGGGACTGGCTCCAGGGCTGGGCAGGTTTCGGCAGGCGCACCTGCTCGGTTGCCACCGCCGAGAGGCTGCTGTGGCTCAGCCCGGGTCGCGGCTCAGGGGCCACGGCTGGGCCTTGGGGCGAGGGCGGTCCCTCCCCTTGCCCCGGC